>MNWT01000007.1 GCA_001872735.1 Verrucomicrobia bacterium CG1_02_43_26
CATATAGCAGCATGGAGAGGCCACTTGCCAGCGACGCTAAAAGCGTTAATTGACAGCGATTTCTCCCTAGAAGACATCACGAAACTCCTATCCATCGCAAATAAGGACGGCGAAACGCCCTTATTCGGCCATGAAGACAATGAAGATTTAATCAAAACCTTAGAGGAGGTAGGGCTTAAGAAAGACGATCTCAAGCCATTATATCTGAGATGGAAAGGGATTGAAAAGTCGAATTGAAACATTTGTTGAAAAAAAATTTTTTGGGTCAGGACAACTTAAGGGGATGATTTCTGGTGATTTTCAATAGTAAAGGATAGGGATCTTGATGTCGATAATTAAACCTGAATTCGGATTCTTTTAGATGGAGATAGAAGGTTCTTTCAGGCAAACCTTTGAACTTAGCCAAGCGAGTTTTGGCAAAAGCCCAAAAGCTTTCAATGCCGTTAATGTGTGATACTTGAGAAGCAAACTCATTGCGTGAATGATTGACCCTAATAACCTTTCCATCCATCTGAATGTATAACGCTTTCAATATCCACTTTCCCTCGAATAACCGCTTGTAAAGTCGCTTTCAAGCAATCATCTATAACTTCAGTATATACTTTCCCCTGCCTTTTAAGCAAACCAAACACAGGTAACTTTCCAGACGCTCCTCTGCCTCTTAATCCCTTTATTCTTCGCCCGCCAAAGTAACTTTCGTCCACTTCTATTTCTCCTTTAAAAGGAGATTCCATCTCACAAAACTCAGCGATTCGTTCTCTGATTGCCAATACAATTTTATTGATTGTGTTGCGGCTTAATCGAGTTAATTTTGCTATCTTCGTTGCCTCAATATCCAGGGCAAAATACCTCACGATTTCACGGAATTTTCCCTCCGAAATTCGCCCACGAACTATGTATTTGTTTCTCATTGATCAGTAATGACTTAATTGATTTATCCAATCAATTAAGTTGTCCTGACCCTTGAAGTTTTATTACTATAATCACTACAGCCCCCATGTCTAAATAAGGTGTTACCACTAAAAGACCCTATGTTCATAGAATAATATAGCATGGTTTGTAAAAAAACCAAGAATCGGTTAGATTTAAGTGGATTATTTTTAGTATTAACAAGTGAAGGAGGCGGAAAATGGGGGGGGGGATGAGCTTGGTCAAGTGGCTGTCGTTGCGAGCTAGTTATGGTTTTTGACATTTTGCCCATTAAGAGCGGAATATACATCGTGTTGAATAAGTTTGCGCAGTATTTGAGAAGCCGTTTTTATAAAAGAGATGACGCAAGTTAGAAAAGTTAAAAACAAGACAGGCGTATTGTTGTACGGTGATTCTGAAAGGGATGCAGATTTGTTGTATTTGGGAAAACTTTTTGTGCCGGATTCATTTTTGGCGTGCCAAGTGGAAGGTAAGCGACGCGTGTGCTTTTTGAATCAATTGGAATATGCTCGAGGCGTTAAAGAATCTGATTTTGACGTGGTGTATTCTTTGGAAGATTCATTGAAAGAGACGAGCAGGTTATTTCGGAAGCAAAAAGTTGGGCTAGTGGATCTTGTGAAGTATTTGGCGCACGTGGAAGGGATAAAAGAGTTTGTTGTGCCAGAGCGCTTCCCGGCCGGATTGTATGCGGACTTAAGACGAGCTCGGGTGGCTGTAAGCATTGTCGATGGGGCGATTTTTCCGAAAAGAGCCGTGAAAAACGAGGCGGAGGCAGCCCTGATAAGAGAAGGGAATAAAGCCAGTGAGGCGGGTTTTGCGGTTGTTGAAGAGATTTTGCGCGCCTCTAAAGTAAAAGGCAGAACCGTTTACTACAAAGGGAAAGCACTGACTGCTGAGTATTTAAAATATAGAATAGAAGTGGCTTGCCTGGAACGAGGAGCAGTATCTAGCCATACGATTGTGGCCTGTGGTGATCAAGGCTGTGATCCGCATTGCAGGGGGAGTGGACCAATTTACGCGAACGAGCTGATCGTTGTGGATATATTTCCACGCGTGACCCATACGGGGTATTATGGGGATATGACGAGAACCTTTTTAAAAGGAAAAGCAAATGACGGGCAGAAGAAATTAGTACACACCGTTTTAGAAGCTCAGAAATCCGCCATTGCCCTTCTAAAAGCCGGTGTTAGCGGGAAAAAAGTACATGAGGCCGTTGTGCAGTATTTTGAAAAAGCAGGGTATAAGACCGGGGTTATAGACGGTGTACCACAAGGATTTATACACAGTACAGGGCATGGGCTTGGGCTAGATGTGCATGAGGAGCCACGCTTAGGAAAGACAGGTGGGAAGTTAAAAGCGGGGAATGTCGTGACTGTGGAGCCCGGATTGTATTACCCCGGGTTAGGCGCTTGCCGGATTGAAGACGTTGTATGGGTTAAGAAAGCAGGTATTGAATTGTTATCCGACTTCCATTACAATTGGAGCATTATTTAATGAAAGATTTATTAGCCAAGATAGAAGGTGTGAGCGCCTTAGTGGTAGGGGACCCGATGCTGGATCATTATATATGGGGGGATTCTGAGCGTATTTCCCCGGAAGCGCCGGTGCCTGTGATTGACGTGAGCATGGATACCTATGTGGCTGGTGGAGCGGCGAATGTGGCGCTTAATGTTGCGGCACTCAGTAAAAAAACACAGATGGCCGGATATATTGGGCGAGACGATGCCGGGCTTCGGCTAAGAAGTATTTTGCAAGAGTTTGATGTACGTTATCATCATTGTTATGAAGAAGATCGCCAAGCCTCTACTATCTTAAAGACCCGTGTAGTGGTGCGCAACCAGCAACTATGCCGATTGGATCGGGAGAGCTCGCCGGCGGAGTATATTATTAATGAAGCGGGGTATGAGAAGTATGTTTTACCCTGTTTGGATAATGTTGATGTTGTGATACTGTCTGACTACGCCAAGGGAGTGATCTCTGAGGTGTTTGTGAAAAGACTTATTAAAGACGCGAAAAGTAAAGGCGTATTTGTAGCAATGGACCCTAAGCCGAAGAGACAGATTGATTTTAGTGGTGTGAGCTTGTTAACCCCTAATCGGGCGGAATCGCTGCAATTGGCGGACATTCATTTGAGTAGACATGAATCCTACCCGTATGAGCAAGTATGTAAAAAAATATGGGAGAAATACCACCCCGAGAACCTGATTGTGACCCTGGGGGCAGAAGGGATGATGACGAGCCGTGAAGGGAAAGTGATTGATGTCATTCCTACGAAAGTGCGCGAAGTGTTTGATGTTTCCGGTGCGGGTGATACGGTGATTGCGACACTAGCCTTAGCCTTGGCAGCGGAAGCGGTTCTTGAAGACGCGGCTAATTTGGCAAACGTTGCCGCGGGCGTTGTCGTAGGTAAACTAGGAACCGCGATTGTGAAGCCACAAGAGATTTTAGCCTATAGTAGTAACAGTAAAGATATAATTGCATGAGTAAGGCACTTTTTTTAGACAGAGACGGTGTATTGATTTTAGATAAACACTATTTGAGTGACCCCAAGGATGTAGAAGTCGTGCCTGGTGTTGCTGAGGCGCTACGGGAAGCGAAAGCGTTGGGCTACAAGCTGTTTCTGTTTACTAACCAAAGCGGGATTAGCAGGGGGTATTACACATGGGAGCAAGTGCATGCTTGTAATAGCAGGATGTTGGAATTGATGGCATTGGAAGAAAGTATTTTTACAGAATTGTGTATAGCGCCTGAGGCACCCGGAGACCAGATTGTTTACAGAAAACCATCGCCTAAATTTATTTTGGAGATGATGGAAGCTCACGGGCTAGAACGCAGTGATTGTTGGATGGTGGGTGACAAGATCAGTGATATTGAAGCCGGGCTGCTTGGCGGAATTAATGCCGCGTGGGTTTCTACCGGAAAGCCCGAGTGTGACCGGATAAAAGCGAAATCGGAACAAGAAACGATTAAATGCTTTGCGGACTTAAGAGAATTTGTGTCGTGGTTGGCGAGTGTATCCGCGGCTAGGGGCGAGGTGGTTTAATCAATTCAGTTTCTGACTATTCTTTGAACTTTTCGTGACCCGTTTTAACTGATATTTGGGGTTTTACGGTATCGTTGGTTTTAATTGACTGTTGTGTGTTTTTTATATACAATCTCGTCTTTAAATTATTATGGATAATATACAGCCAAAATCGAATAATAAAGATAATTATAAATACCAAGAAGGTGAGTCTAGTGGAGTGAATGAGGGAAGCGGAAACCAAGTGGTTTCTCAGGATACATCTTCATCCCCTAAAAGGCGCTTATTTTCGGAATGTGATGGAGAAGAGAAACCATTGGAGCAACGAAAAATTACAAGTGTACAACGTCAACAAAAAACAAAAGAAGAGCTTTATCAAGAAGGTCTTAGTAATATAATAGCCGGAAGAAAAGAAGAAGGGTATAAACAGTTGATAGAAAGCGCTGAAAACTTGAACCACCGTGCCCTCGAATTATTGCATAAGGAATCGCTTGTTTCAAATGGGGGTGTGACTCAGGAAAAAGTGAAATCTGTTGTTGAACAAGTAGAAACGAACAGTTCTGATGGTGCCGATGAGCTCTTTTTTATTGGATTTTGCTATCTGAACGGTTATGGAGTAAATCAAGATTATGAGCAGGGAGTGATATGTTTAGGTAAAGCCGCTGAGCTTAAACAGGCTGGTGCGCTTTACGAATTAGGAATGCTCTATTTAGAAGGTAGGTATAACGTTGTAGAAGGTGGGTATGACGTAGAACAAAATATTGAGAAGGGGTTTGGGTATTTATGTCAAGCCGGTGTGCTTAAACAGGCTGATGCGATTTACGAATTAGGAATTATCTCCCTAGAAGGCAAATATGGCGTAAAAAAGGACATTAATGCGGGGCTTGGGTGTTTAGGGAGAGCCGCTGAGCTTAAACACGAGGATGCGCCTTACGAATTGGGAATGATCTATCTAAAAGGCAGATATGGCGTAAAAGAGAACATTATTACGGGGATTAAGTACTTAAGGCAAGCCGCTGAGCTTAAACACGAGGATGGGCTTTACGAATTGGGAATGATCTATCTAGAAGGCAAATATGGCGTAGATAAGAATAGTGATGAAGGGATCAAGTACCTAAGGCAAGCCGCTGCGTATGAAAATGAGGATGTGCTTTACGAATTGGGAATGATCTATCTAGAAGGCAAATATGGCGTAGATAAGAATAGTGATGAAGGGATCAAGTACCTAAGGCAAGCCGCTGAGTTTGAGTATGAGGATGCAGCTCAAGCATTGATACAGTACCTAGAGCAAGCGGGTGAGAAGAAAGATGCTAAAGCATTTTACGAATTGGGAATGATCTATTTAGCAGGCAAATATGGAATAGTTCAAGATACTGACGATGGGGTCTATTATATAAAACAAGCTGCTGCGCTTGAAGGCGAGAATGAGGATGCTATGTTAATCAAGTATCTAGAGCAAGCCGGTGAGCTTGAAAATGGATATGCGCTTTACGAATTGGGAATGATCTATCTAGAAGGCAAATATGGTGTAAGGCAACATATTGAAAAGGGGATTAAGTACCTAGAGCAAGCTGGTGAGCTTGAAAATGAGCATGCGCTTTACGAATTGGGAATGATCTCTCTAGAAGGCAAATATGGCGTAGAAAAAAATATTTCTACAGGAGTGGAGTACTTGGTGAATAGCTTTAATAGCGGTGGTGTTGTAACAATAGAGGATGATGAAATTGCGTGCTATTTCCTTGGGAAGAGCCTGCTAGAAGGTGCGAAGGGCAATCAGGAAGAAATAGATTTGGGTGTTAGATTCCTTGAAATAGCTGTTAAGCTCGGTGAGCTGAGGGCACAGTTTCTTTTGGGGATTTATTACCTGGAAGGGGTGCATGGTATAGAACAAGATATACCTGAAGGATTGGAGTGCTTGGGAAATGCTATTGATGGCAATAACGCACAGGTACTTAAGGAATTCAATATCAAGTACGTGTTAGGTGATTCTAGTATAGGAGAAGAGGAAGAGATTGAAAAAAGTTTGTTATCTCTGGAAGAAAAAGCTAACAAGCAGAAAGATCTATTTGCGCTCAGTTTCCTCGGGATACTTTATTTGACAGAACAATATGGTGAAGGGAAAAAACCGGAAGGCTTGAAATATTTATATGAATTGATAGGTGTTATTGGGAAAGAAGCCTTTTCATCTCTAATGGATGGTATGCCGGATTATTGGTCTGTTATATGTAGGACCATTGATGATCTAGAAAATCTAAAAGAAGGAGAAGTCTATCTCACGTATGAAGGTTGGTTAAGTCAGTTCGGTTATACAACTGAAGGTTTAGACAAAATAGAAGAAGAAATCTCAGATGAGAAAATACGGCAAGTTGCGAATTTTACAGTTGGAATGACAGGCTTTTCCAGCGATCAGATGCAGGATTCAAAACTACTGTACTCATACTTGCTCTTGGAACGATACAATGAGCTTAAGGAGAAAAAGATTAACCAGAAAGAATTACATTCTATTCTTGAGGACCTTTACCCTTCTATGGATGATGAGGATTTTGATTATGAGAAAGAGTTAGAGGAATTGAAAAAGCAGCAGGAGCTAATGATCAAAGAAAAGAGGGAAGAGGCGAAGTTGAAATTACAGGCAGAAAAAAAGGAGAGCGGTCGTAGTAGTGAAAATTAATGCCGTGGACTAGATTTTCTGAATGAGGCGGAATTATTTCAATTCGTTGAAGAATGTTATTCTGAGCTTTGATTGGCTGTGTTTGGTTATGGCCGATCAAAGCTTTTTTTAGAAAAGTATCTGGAGGAGCTGGATACTCCTAAGTGTGTGCGGCCTGAATCTTGAAAACTTCTACTTACATCTTCTTTAGTGTTTCGAGACCCAGGAGGTGAAGGCCTGTTTCGAGAACACTTAACGTGCGAGCGCAGAGAAGGAGGCGACGGGATTTGACGGTATTGTCTTCTACGATAACTTTATCTGCGTTGTAGAAAGAAGAGAAGCAGCCTGCGAGCTCAAACAAATAGGTGCAAATAAAGTGAGGACGAAAGTCTGCGATGGCCTGTTGTAGCGCAATGGGGAAGTTGAGCAGTTTTCTGGCCAGCTCGATCTCCTTTTCTGTTTCGAAAGGAGAAGCGGCATCTTCGAAATCACCTGGAGTGAGATCAAGTTTGCGGAAAATGGAATAAATACGCGCGATGGCGTAGAGCAAGTAAGGGGCAGTATTACCATCAAAAGATAGCAGTTTTTCCCAACTAAAGACGTAATCGTGCGTGCGGTTTTGGGAGAGATCTGCATAGCGAAGAGCGCCGATGCCGACAACTTTAGCTACCTTATGTCTTTCGTCTTCTGAGAGATCCGGGTTTTTTTCCGTTACGACTGCGAAAGCGCGATCGATGGCTTCCTTGACGAGTTCCTTGAGTTTTATGGATTTACCCGCGCGCGTTTTGATGGCCTTACCGTCTTCACCCAATATACTCCCAAACCACGTGTGGTGGTACTTGGGAAGGTTTGTGTAGCCCATGGCGTTGAACCATTTTTCTGCGGTGAGGTATAGGTATTTAAAATGATCCTGTTGGCGACCATCTGTGACGTAGACCATTTCGTCTGCGTGCAGCTCGTTTGCGTGGTGGAGAATGGTGGCGAGGTCTGTTGAAGCGTAGTTAGACGCACCATCTGTTTTACGGACGATGAACGGGTAGTCATCCTGATCCTCTCTGGGGTGGAAGACTACGAGAGCGCCCTCACTTTCGACCGCGACACCGGTTTCCTCTAATTCCTTGTAAATACGGTCAACATCGTTACGGTAGCAAGATTCGCCCATCACGATATCGAATTTCACGTTAAACGCGTTGTAAATCTCTTCGAAAGCCTTATAGGAAACATCATTAATTTTCTGCCAGATGGCGAGGTAATGCTCATCGCCCTTTTGCAGCTTAACCAGAGCCTGGTGGGCTTCAGCTTTTGCTGAAGGATCTTCGTTGAAAAGAGCGGTGCCCCTTTGGTAGATACCCTCAAGGTCTTCAAGGACATCGGCGTGAGGGGAATTTAAATCATAGTTAAAACGATGTATGGCCATGATGAGGATGCCGAATTGGGTACCCCAGTCGCCGATATGGTTATCTCCGATGACCCTGGCGCCACAGAAAGAGAGGAGACGCTTAAGGGCTTCCCCGATGACCATAGAGCGCAAGTGGCCGACATGCATTTGCTTGGCGGTGTTTGGGGAAGAGTAATCTATGGTGATGGTTTTGCCCTTATGGAAAGAACCCGCGGCGTGTTTGAAATCCGCCTCTGTTTTGTATTTCCTTAACCAAGTAAACAAGGCGAGAGGGGAGAGCTTAAAGTTGATAAAACCCGGGCCAGCGATATCGAATTGTACGACGTTATCCGGAAAAGTATTATGAGCCTTAAAGGCGTTGACTAATTCTGTGGCGAGCTCTCGAGGATTTTTCTTTACTGATTTTGCGAAAGGAAGGACTCCATTGGCTTGGAAATCGCCGAAACGAGGATCAGCCGGCTTGACATCCGGAGAGAACGAACTATCAAACGAATCGAGCTGGGAAGCAACAAATTTAATTTTATTTTCTAAATCTTCGGCAATATTAAAGTCTACAGGCATAGATTTATAAGAGAATGTGAATAAAGGGATTAGGGTCAATATTTAAATGTGTTAAAATGAACTCAATCACAGATTAACAATTTAAGCTGGACTAATAAGGCATTATAAGCTTTAATACTGAGAGTTCCTAAATTTCACCGTTTAAAAATTCTTATGAAGAAAAAGACCTCGTCCTCCAGTTCAGCAGAAAAACCCAGTTTTGTTGAATTGATAGAAAAGAAGCGCGATGGTGGGGAGTTCACGAGCGAAGAGATTCGTTTCATAGTGGATTCGATACTTGATGAAGAGATGCCTGACTTTCAATTGTCAGCACTTGTGATGGCCATCTATTTTCAAGGCATGTCTGCCCAAGAGACGGCAGTATTGGCTGAAGAAGTGATGCTATCCGGAGAAGTGATTGATCTATCCAAGCTGACCAACCCGAAAGTAGATAAGTACTCTACTGGAGGAGTGGGCGACAAGACCTCATTGGTTTTGGGGCCATTAGCAGCGGCCTGTGGCGTTGTGATGCCAACGATGAATTCTGTAGACGAAGAATTCTGTATCAGTAACCTATGCAAACTTTCCGCGATTCCCGGATTTAAGTCTGAAATTCCGTTAAAGAAATTGATGGAACAATTAAGAGATGTGGGTTGTGCGATATTGGCGCAAGACGAAGGCCTGGTACCGGTTGATAACAAACTTTACCAAATGCGGAAGCTGACCGGTACGGTAGCGAGCTTACCCCTTATCACTGCGAGTGTATTGAGCAAGAAACTTGCTGAAGGAGCTGAAGGACTGGTTGTTGACGTGAAGTGGGGCAACGGTTCCTTTATAAAAGATTTAGAACAAGCGAAACAATTGGCACGTTCGATCACGCGAGTAGGTCGCTCTATGAAACGCCGTTGTGTGGCATTAGTAACCGACATGAACCAGCCCTTGGGCACATGTGTGGGTACGGCGCTTGAGATACAAGAAGCAATACAACTGCTAAAAGGCGAAGGTCCGGAAGATTTACAAGAACTGGTGCTTAAACTAGGTATGGAGATCGTTCGTTTGGCAGGTGTAGCGGGATCAACACTATCCTCGAAGCAAATTGTTGAGAACGCGCTTAAAGAAGGCCTAGCGTTTGAGAAATTTAAAGATATGATTAAAGCCCAAGGCGGCGATATTACTTATATCGATAATCCGGATAAGTTCCCGGTAGCGAAGCATGTTAAGAAATTGCCTGCTCCTAAGCGTGGGTATGTTCACACGATTGATGCAAGCAAGATTGCTGAGGGTGTGAAGATATTGGCGATGGGTGAAAAAGGCGAGAAGCTGGATGTTTCCGCAGGTGTTTCTGAGATACAGAAAGTGGGTACCCAGGTGAAACAAGGCCAGCCGTTGATGATGATTCATTATAATGATCAGAAACGTTTGGACCAGGCATTGGATTACTTCAAGTCTGCGTTTCGTTTGGCGCCTAAGCGCCCAGCTACACCAGAGTTGGTGGTTGAGCGTGTTGCTTAACAGGTAACTGATATTTAAGTTTAAATAAAAAAGCGTCCCAAATAAATTTGGGACGCTTTTTTTTATTTAAAAACAAAAAGAATTTATTAAGCGCGGCCTAAGTAAGAACGATCCGTTGTACTGACGCGGATAGCCTCGCCCTGTTTGATAAAAAGAGGAACCTGAATGACCATGCCGGTTTCGGTCGTGATGGGCTTTTGGACATTAGACGCACTATCGCCACGAACGGCATCGGGAGCTTCGGCAACAGACATGGTGACGGCTGCGGGAAGTTGTAGTTGGACGGCTTTATCGTCTACAAAAAGGATATCGTAATTATTATTGGGAACGAGGAACATTTTTTGGTCTTCGATGATATCCTCTGGAAGGATGTTATCTTCAAAAGACTCTGGGTCCATGAAGTGGTAGCCCTCGGAGTCGATGTAAGAAAAGTCGAGGCTCTTGGATTCGGTGTGACAGAAGTCAACGGAATCGGTTGAGCGAAATTTTGTGGTTGTGGAAGAACCGGTATTCAAGTTACGCAAAGTAGACTGGACGAAGCCGGCTTGGCGACCCTGGGTACGGTGCATTGAATCGAGGACGAGGTGCGGTGTGCCCTGATACATAATTACTTTACCCTTACGGATGTCATTTGGTGATGCCATAGTTTTAAAAAGTTACGTTATTAAAAAGTGCCCTGATTAAAGGATAATAAATTGTATGTGAAAATTTTAAATTTATAAAGAAAATTCAATCGATTGTTGATCATGAACGATTGTGAGATGATTTTCCCGTGAATTCCTTTGACTAGCTTCCGTGTGACCGATGACGGCAGCATCGATATTGAATTCTTTAATAATGTTTAGCAGACAGTCTGCGTGGTTGGGCTCGCAATAAATTTCCATACGGTGCCCCATGTTAAAAACCCGGAACATTTCCTTAGGAGACGTTTGAGTAGCCGCTTGGATTGCTTTAAAAATGGGAGGCACGGGAAGGAGGTTATCCTTTACGAAATGGGTGTCTTGGCCGAAACGAAGGCATTTGGATTGGCCGCCACCGGAACAGTGGATGAGGCCGATGAGCTTTTCTCGATGCTCTCCTAAAAGTTTTGCCAAGACAGGGGCGTAGGTGCGCGTGGGGCTAAGAAGCGCTTGGCCAATTGTAAGGGAAGATTCCGGCAATGGATCCTCTAGTTTATAGGGACCCGAGTAGACGAGATTGTTGGGGATATGGGGATCAAATGTTTCGGGATATTTGCCTTTATAGTAAGAAGATAGAAGATCGTGACGGGCGCTGGTGAGGCCATTGCAGCCGATACCACTGTTCTCCAGGGTCTCATAAGAAGCTGTCCCGTAAGAGGCGAGACCGATGATACTGAGATCAGGCCTGATGTTGCGGTTATTGATGACATGCTTACGATCCAGTAAGGCAACGGCGCAAGAGTCTACAGACAACGTTGAGGTGATGTCACCCACGTCAGCCGTTTCTCCGCCCCCACTATGGATGTGAATACCCAGAGATTGGAGGTGTTTAATAAAAGATTCGGTTCCCAGAATCAGCGCATTAATCACCTCTATAGGTACATTTTTTGCGTTACGATTGATCGTGTTAGACAACAAAATGTTATCATAAACGCCGACACACAAGAGATCATCGATGTTCATGACGATGCTATCCTGAGCAATGCCCTGGAAGACGGACGCATCGCTCGTTTCCCTGTAATACAAGTAAGCGATGAGTGATTTTGTGCCACTACCATCGGCGTGAATGACGGCACATTTAGTGTTATCACCCGTTAAGAAATCCTCATTTATTTTACAAAACGATCCCGGGAAAAGGCCAGGAGAGAGGTTTGCGACAACCCTGTGGAGATCTGCCTTAGTGGGCGAAACGCCACGAGAGAGATAACGCTGTTCGATCTTATCCATGCCTAATAGTATTAGGCGGTTTAGTTTCTTCCCGCAACAGAAGAAAGTTGGAAGATAGGGAGGAACATGGCCATAACAATGCCACCGACAACGATACCCAGGAAAACGATCAAGATAGGTTCCAGAAGGGAAGTTAGCGCGGCAACGGTGTTATTGATTTCGACATCGTAGAAGTCCGCGATTTTATGCATCATGCCATCAATGTTACCCGTTTGCTCGCCGGCACGCATCATGTGTTTGATCATGGTAGGGAAGTAGGCATTTGTGGCAATGACATCTGATATTTGCCCGCCCTGGCTAACCTGCCTTGCGATATCGTTCGAAGCATCCAAAATAAACGTATTATCGCTTGCGGTGCCACAAATTTCCAGACAACGCAAGATAGGGACACCACTTCGCGTGAGGACGGCAAACGTACGGCAGAAACGCGAGAGATTAATTTTTTGGGAAAGCTGGCCTACGATAGGAATAACGAGAACAAGCCGATCCTTGAGAATCTTGCCGTTAGGGGTTTTTAATAAGCGGCTTAAAATACTCCATATGATGATAATTCCCGCGATTATATAGACAATATTACTTTTAAGGAAATTACTGGTACTGATGAGCAGCTGAGTTGGGAGAGGAAGTTCGGCACCGAAGTCCTTAAACATATCCGCGAAAACCGGAATAACGAAAATGAGCAGTACGTTGACGAGAATGATGGCCAGACTGATAACGGCAATGGGGTAGGCCATGGCGCTTTTGACCTTTTTAGTAAGTTTGACAGATTCCTCAAAATAACCCGATACCTTTTCCATGATCTCGGCAAGCGCGCCAGAAGCTTCGCCGGCTTCAACCATGCTAGAAAAGAGATTAGGGAAAGCGTTTGGGTATTTTTTTACCGCGTCTGAGAAAGAAGTACCCCCAGTGATATCCAGGCGGACATTACGGATAATGATTTGGAAGACCGGGTTTGAGGTTTGTTCCTGAAGAGCATCCAATGCCGAAATAAGAGGCAAGCCAGCCTGCAGCATGGAGCCTAATTGTTGCGTAAATTGGGCGAGGTCCTGCAGCTTGATTTTCTTTTTCTTAGCCTGCTTTTCGTACGCTCTTAATTTGGCGAGACGCTGACCCTCCCAAAAGCCTGTTTTGGGGGAATTGCTGCTGTTGCTGTATGAGGAGCTACCAGTTGGGGTCAACATGGACATATAACTTATTTTTAGCAGATTGCAGGAGTTTTTTCAAGAGAAAAGGCTTGACCTTGGGCGCGAGAAAGATTGTACTTTCATATTAAAATCATGCGGGCATAGTTTAGCGGTAAAACCTTAGCCTTCCAAGCTAGTGTCGTCGGTTCGATTCCGTCTGCCCGCACCATTTAAAGGGTGAAAGTTTTTTTAAACTAGCCCAGTAAAGTGGAGTTGTCTTGCCAAGCGAAGCGCTTGTTGCTTTTTTGTAGGGAGGCGATGCGATTATTAGACCGATATATATTTGTTGAGTGGGTGAAAGTCTTTGGGATTTCATTAACAGCTACCCTGGGGATATTGTTGCTTGAAGATATATATTCGAGCTTACCTGAGTTGATGCGATATGAGGTAGGTTTATTGGGGGTGTTGCGCTATTACGCGCTCCTAATACCCGGGTTTTTGCCCTTAGTGGTGCCGGTTTCCCTCCTCGTTTCCCTGTTATTTTTACTCGGCAATTTGCACCGCAATCAAGAGATCGTGGCGATGCGCGCGATGGGAATGAGCATCCTTCAGATATCCCGTTCTCTGTGGTTTGTTGGGATAGTGCTAACAGGAGTATTATTTTATTTAAACGCGCAGCTAGTGCCCTGGAGCGTGGAACGTTCGCAAGGATATAAGAAGAATTTACGCTTTGTAAAAGAAGCGCAGGAGCGAGAAGACGTAGGGATCATTGAAAACCTAGCCTTTGATAACCCGCAAAACGGCCATTTATGGGTGATAAATCGATTTAGTGAATATACCTACCAAGGCTACGGCGTGAATGTTTATGTACGAGACGCCTATGGTTTGGAGCAAAAAAGAATCATGGCAAGGGAAGCTTATTTTGATGAACAAGATAAGCAATGGCACTTTATAGACGGACGAGAGCTACTATTTGCACAAGGAACAGAAGAGCCGATAAGGTCTATTCTATTTGATAAAAAAGTATTTGAAGATTTGAAAGAAAGCCCGGAAGTGATGGTGAACCTAAGCCGCTTGCCCGAAGACCTTTCTATTTTAGAAATAGGCGCGTTGCTCGATAAAGTGCCACCGGAGCATAATCCGCAGATGAGCCGTTATGCCGTTCGGTATTATAATATTATGGCAAGCCCCTTTGTTTGCCTGGTGGTTGTGGGAATCGCAGTGCCCTTGGCAGTAGGATCCGTGAGGACGAACCCGCTAGTGAGCGTCTCCAAAGCAGCGTTGTTGTTTTTTCTGTATTATATAATAGAGAGCATAAGCGATGTGCTAGGGGCGCAAGGATTGATTGTGCCCGTGCTTGCGGCGTGGTTACCTAATCTGATTATGTTAGGGTTAGCGATTTGGTATTATAGGAAGCTCGTGTAGGCTTGCTGTAACTGAGATTAGTCCTTGGGGAAACGTTTAAGCAGTTCTTCTAAAGAAAAATTTTGAATACAGACGAGCTTATTTTGACTAGTTTCGCCCTTGAGGATCTCGATCGTTCTGGCCGGTACATCGAGCACCTTTGAAAGGCATTTAATGATAGCCACATTGGCGCGGCCACCCTCCGGAGGAGCTTGCACCTTGATTTTAAGTGAGTCCTCGAGCCAGCCCACAACTTGCGTTCTAGAGGCATTGGGGATGACACGTATTTTTATTTGCATGGAGTTAAGCAGGATAGCTACCCAGCCATTTGATAGAAGTGGTCAATGGAGTAACCTTTTCTATAGCTTGCGCTACGTTATGATTGAGCCAATGGCCTTCTATATCGATAAAGAAAGCGTATTCCCAGAGCTTACCACGGATAGGCCTAGATTCAATTTGAAGCAAATTGATCGATTCATCCGCAAATATCTTTAAGATTTTGCTGAGACTGCCATGCTCATGCTTGGTTGTAAGGGTGATGCTGGTACGAAAATCCCCCTCGGTGGAGCCACCCGGTACATTTTTAGCTATGATAAGAAAACGAGTACAATTATCCTTAAGATCTTGTATTCCCTCAGCCACTACAGGGGCATCGTATAACGTGCTAGCTAGTTTGCCCGCAACGGCTGCTGAATCATCAGATGCCTTTGCAAGCTCGATTGCGTGGGTGGTGCTCGTGGCTTCTAGTAGTTCGGCATGTGGAAGATTTCGCGTGAGCCATTCCTGGCATTGCGCTAAAGCATAGCGAATAGAATAGACCCTTTTAATATCATTGAAGGCGGATTGACTGATGAGACAAAGATCAATTTTTTGAAGGACTTGCGCGATGATCTTAAGATTAGATGCAGACAGTTGATCAAGCGAGTGGGTGATGGCTCCATCGGTAGAATTTTCTATGGGGACGACCCCGTAATCCGCCTCACTTTTCTCTACGGCAACGAAAACGTTTTGGATACTTCGGTAAGGAACGTATGAGACCGAAGAACCGAAATTGGTAACGGCGGCTTGGTGGGTGAACGTGCCTTCCGGACCGAAGTAAGCGATGGTGAGTGGCTTTTGGTTGGCGATGCCAGCGGAGATGACTTCTCTAAAAATAGCCCTAAGCGATTTATTCGTTAGCGGGCCCTTATTAAATGCCTCTAATTTTTCGAAAATCTTTTTTTCGCGCTCAGGGACGTAAAACTCCTCATTAAGATTCTGCTTAATTTTGCCTACCTCCTTTGTGACAAGGAGACGCTCATTTAATAAGTCTACAATTTGGTGGTCAACCTCATCTATTTTCTTTCTGCAGTCGTCTAGGTCCATCTCTAGTGAAATTAATTTTTTGGATTTTCGGGATCAGTATTATCTGATGATTCCTCCTCTGATTCATCAGCGAGACCGACATCGCTATCTGAAAGCGGGTGTTCCTCGTCCTCCTTGTTTAGCCAAGCACTGATTTTTTGAGGCGAGAGGACATCTGAGGCAGGAAGCTCTCCTAATTCACGCAGGCCGCAAAGCTCCAAGAAAGTATCTGTGGTACCGTATTGCATGGGCCTGCCCGGGAGATCCGCACGCCCGAGAACCTTGACAAGTTCCAGCTCTAAAAGCTTATTGATGGCGTTATCCACGGCGACCCCGCGAATAGCCTCCATTTCCGCGCGCGTTGTGGGTTGACGATAGGCGATGATGGCCAGTGTTTCTAAAAGTGATTGGCTAAGACGCAACGGCTTGGGTTCTTTACGCAAAGCACGTACCCATTCGGAGTATTCGGGTGCGATGACGAGCCGGTAGCCATCGTGATCCTTTAAAACACGATAGACGGAAGCTTTGTCTATATATTCTTGAGCCATTTGATCGAGTGCCTCACGAATTTGAGTAGCAGTAATAAGCGCGGGAACTTGATTGATGATGGTATTCATGGTTTGTTGAGTACCATCATCGGATTCCGGAATGACCTGAGGCTTTTTTTCCTCGGCCTGGAAACGCATGATGACATCCTGGATATCTCGAATACTGAGAACATCAGAAGTAGAAAAAAGCAAAGCTCTCAGTACGTTTTTGAGATTGAACTCCATTCAGAATACTTGTTTAAGTTTATATTGCTCATTACAGACAGCTTAACCCTATTTAGCTAAATTTTTAAAAAAACCTCAACATTTACCTTCACATGCGAAAAATAAACGTCATTATAAGTATTGTAACCCTAAGTATTAGCACAATGGCATTTTCACAAACCCAAGTAGGAAAAGAAGTTATGGACTGGAAACGATTTAAGGAATATTACTGCGAAGTCCCCGCGGTTGGGTTTAGTATAGACGTTAGCCGGATTAATTTTAAAGACACCTATCTCAAAGAGATGGAAGTTGAGATGCAAAAAGCATACAAGAGCATGGAAGCGCTCGAGCGCGGCGGCATTGCCAACCCGGATGAGCAACGCATGGTTGGGCATTATTGGCTGAGGGACTCAGAGCTTGCGCCTACTGCGGATATCATGTTAGCAATCGATGAGAATTTAGATAAAATAAGCAGCTTTGCCGCCGAAGTGCACGCGGGTAAGATTATTGGCCAGAAAGGGCCGTTTCAGAATATCGTTGTTGTGGGAATAGGGGGATCCGCCCTAGGACCACAGTTTGTGGCAGATGCGTTTACTGACCCCAAGACAAACCAGATGAAACCCTACTTTATTGATAATACCGACCCGGACGGAATTGATTTAGTATTATCACAGCTAGACGGAAAGCTAGGGGAGACCTTGGTGATCGTGATATCCAAGTCCGGCGGTACAACCGAGACCCATAACGGGATGGAAGAAATGAGAGAAGCGTATACCCGCGCGGGGCTAGATTTTACTAAACACGCGGTAGCCGTGACAGGTGAAGGCAGTAAGCTAGATAAGTTTGCGAAAGATTCCGGTTGGATAACCTGTTTTGCTTTGTGGGACTGGGTAGGTGGCCGAACAAGCGAGCTTTCAGCGGTAGGCCTTTTGCCTGCGGCACTACAAGGGATCGATATCAAAAATATGTTGGAAGGAGCCAAGATGATGGATCAGGCGACCCGCATACAAGATACCAAAAAGAACCCAGCTGCATTGCTAGCCCTTATGTGGTACCATGCTACAGGAGGTAAAGGATTGAAGGATATGGTTATTCTCCCCTACAAAGACCGCTTGAAGCTGTTTTCAAAGTATTTGCAGCAGTTGGTGATGGAGTCCCTCGGTAAAGAGAAAGACCTCAATGGTAATGTGGTTCACCAAGGGATAGCCGTTTACGGAAATAAAGGCTCTACGGACCAGCATGCCTATGTTCAACAATTGCGCGATGGTGTGAATAATTTTTATGTCACGTTTATAGAAGTTTTAAAAGATCGCCAAAATAAGTCGATAGAGATGGAACCCGGTGTGACTACCGGAGATTATCTGCACGGGTTTATGCTAGGGACGCGGGAAGCGTTATCTGACAAAGATAGAGAATCTATTACGGTAACCGTAAATGATGTTTCACCGTTTACTGTGGGAGCGTTGATTGCGTTATACGAAAGGGCAGTTGGATTTTATGCCTCATTAGTCGGGATAAATGCATATCATCAACCTGGAGTTGAAGCAGGTAAAAAAGCTGCGGCCAATACGATTGAACTACAGAAGAAAGTGACGAGCTTTTTAACGAATCACCCTAAACAGACCTTTAGTGCAGAAGTGATCGCAGAGCAAATTGGAGCTAAGGAGAAGACCGAAACCGTCTTTAAGCTGCTAGAGCATATGGCTGCGAATCCGGATAAAAAAGTGACGAAGACTGCTTATACTCCGTTTTATAATAATCTCTATGCATATAATCCGGTTTAGGGTAAATTTTATATTCCTTTAGTTTTATGCTTGACCTTGTACTGTATTAGGTTTACTTTTCTTGGATTAATAAAAATTAATCCAAGAAAGTGTTATGTTTAGTGGTAGGATAAGTTTAGGGAATTCAAGTCATAGAATCGATTCAATGAAGGCGGCAAAGCAGCTTGTTGATGGTTATGTGCAGAAAACCATCAAGAAAAGTGACTTCATAAATGAAGTACATAAATTAATAAAGGATGATTTCCGTAATATAGGGAAAATTCAAGGTTCCTTAGCCGATCAGAAAAGTATTACTCGTCGTGAGATTGTACAATTATATACTGAAACTGGCGATACTGGGGAGAATATTCTTCATATCTTAGCCAAGAATGTAAGTGGAAATCAAAATACAGCTGATGCGCTTGCAATCGAAGTCAATCGCATGTTCTATTGTCTAATTAATCCAGATACTGGTATTGCGGATGAAAAGCTATTTTCGGAACTCATGCTTATTCGCAACAAAGACGGGAAGACTTTTGTAGATATTTGTTTACAAAACTTTACTTGGAGTGATGTGAAGCAAAGCTGGAAACAGTATCACTGGAATATGGCAAATATGGCATCTATGCTGGAAGAAGATCTTCTGAAAGATAACAAAAAATTAACGGAGCGAGAAGTTAAGATTGTGCAAGGGTTGATAGATGCTAACCCTACTCCTGGCCAGCCCAAAAAAGAGGGATGGGACTTTGCATGGGAAGCTATTGTTGATACGGTAAATGACTGGCATGGTGGCTATAATGTTAAGTGAGTTTGCTTGAATTGAGCGATAAACTAGACTTTTCAAAGGTTTGACAGCAGGGGCAATTGTGGTATAATTGCCCCTGTATATATTTGTAATATAATGAAAATCAAGACACTTATAAATTTAACTTTGATAGCAATCGTGGCGTTTAGTCTTGGTGGTTGCGGAAGTAAAGATCGTTCTAGCTCTAAGATGCCATGGTCCAGGCCCGCGAGCTGGGAAGGTGGCATGCCGGGACTAGGAATGTAAGGCGATGGCTGGTTCTTCTGAAGGTTCTGATAAGGGTGGTTGCTTGTATGTTGCGGCAACGCCAATCGGCAACCTTGGGGACATGTCTGATCGATTGAAGGCGGTTTTTCAGGAATGCGATCTGGTAGCGTGTGAGGATACCCGTGTTTCTAAGTTTTTGCTGGATCAGCTGAACATACAAAAGCCCATGATTTCGTATCGGGAAGAAAATGAGCATAAACAAACGCCCTTTCTTCTTGATAAAATAAAAGCAGGGGAGAAGATTGTATTAGTTTCTGATGCCGGTACACCAGCGCTGAGCGATCCTGGGTTTCGCGTGATTCGAGAATGTAGGCGAGAAGGGTTGACTGTTATACCGATTCCTGGGCCATCCGCCTTTTTATCCGCTTTATGTGCTTCCGGGTTACCCACGAACGCGTTTTTATTTGTTGGCTTTTTGCAGCCAAAGACGGCAGCCCGTAAACGCTTTTTTCAAGAATATAAAAATTTTCCCCATACGGTTATTTTATATGAATCGTCTCACCGGATAGATAAGTGTTTGGCAGATTTGCTGGAAGAGCTTGGGCCGGAGAGGACTATTTGTGTGGCAAGGGAGATTACAAAACGCCATGAGACCTTTTTGGTCGGTAAAGCCTCTGAAGTTGTAGAAGCATTTAACGCCCGGAGTAAAAAAGGAGAATTTGTGGTTCTCTTTGCGCCAGAAACATATACATTATAAGTATATGAGAAATGTCGGCGTAATAGACATTGGTAGCAATACGATTAAATTGCTCGTTGCTAATGAAATGGGCAGCCTGTTTAAAGAAGTGTGCGATGTGCGGTTATTTCCCAAAGGGAGCATGCTCGAAGAAAAGCCAATGCAGGATGCTATTGAAAGTATAGCGGGGTTGATTCAAAGCGCTAAAAACTACGATTGTGATCCGATTAAGATCGTTGGCACAAGCGCGATACGAGAAGCCGAGAACCAAAACGAATTTTTACTGTTACTGAAAAACGCAACCGGATATGATCTACAAGTCCTTTCCGGAGAAGAAGAGGCTATGTATGTGGCTGAAGGGATTATTGCGGACCCGCATATAGCACACGGCGGAGATTTCTTCGCGGTCGATTTAGGGGGTGGAAGTTTAGAGTGTATTCATTATAAAGATACAAGAATTGCAAGAACCTGCAGTCTCCCCCTAGGAGCTGTTCGACTCATGAACCATTTTGTGGAAGACCCTAGCCAAGCGCTGCTCGTGGAGACGCAAGAGAAAATTAAATTAGCTATCTATGAGAAGCTAGATGATGAAGCGTTTCAGTTTTCCAGTGATACCATGTTTATAGGCTGCGGAGGTGCTTTTAGTGTTGCGCGTTTGATGATAGATGAGACGGAGTCCTATGTTTCCTTTGAAAAACTTAAAGCATTGCAGCGATCGTTATCCCGCATGAAGCTTAAAGAGCGCTACGAAGTACCGCATCTACCGCACCCGAGGGCAGACGTGATGCCTACTGCGTTGACAATTATGCTTTCTGTATGCTTGTATTATGGTAGAGCGGGGTATACGCACTCGTACCATAATTTGCGATATGGATTAGCGAGAACTATGTTGACGCAGAAGGTCTAGATAGTCTTTAAAGTCCTGAGGCAAAGGAGCCTTTAGCTCAATTTTTTTCTGAGTTTCAGGATGGGTAAAAGAAATTTTTTCCGCGTGTAAAAGCACACGAGGAGCTTCCGGTAATTTGAGTCTATTGGCATTATAGCCGTATTGGCGGTCTCCCATAATAGGAAAGCCAAGGTGGCTTAAGTGAACACGAATCTGGTGTGTTCTACCCGTGTGTAGCCAGCAGCGAACCAGTGCGGCTATTTTCCCAATACGTTCTTCGATGGCCCAATCTGTATGAGCTTCCTTGCCCTTACCCGTAGGCGGGACAGTCATTTTTACTCGGTGAATAGGGTGGCGATCGATCGCTACCTTAATGCTGCCACCTTCTAGCCCAGGGCAACCCAGGACGAGAGCCAAGTATTCCTTTTTTACTTCACGAGAGGAAAACTGTTTGATTAAATCCAGGTAAGCTTTGTCCTGTTTGGTAAACAAAATGATACCGGATGTTTCTTTGTCTAGACGATGTACAACGCCCGGCCTGAGTTCTCCAGAAGACATGCTTAAATTACCCTGGGTGTGGTGCAATAAAGCATGAACGAGAGTATCATCGCCTGTGGCATTTCCCGGGTGAATGACGATTCCGGGAGCTTTGTTAACCGCTATGATGAATTCGTCCTCAAAGATAATATCCAGAGGGATATCGGTAGGGGTAAGCGAAGTAACCTTAGCCTCCGGCTTTGTGAACGTAAGCTCATCCCCTGAATTAACAGCCTGTTTACGCTCAATAGGCATCCCTTGAAGGAAAACCTCTTTATTATCGAAGACCCTTTGGATCTGAGTGCGGCTATATTCCGGGAAAAACTGAGCAAGAAGCTTATCTGCGCGAGCCTGTTTAATTTCCTCCGGAACGATAAATTGTACGAGATTACTTTCCTGCATTTTCTTTCATGGCGGAAGATTTTAATGAATCGATTTCTTTGATAATACTATTTCGTCGTTTATCATCTAAAAGAGCAACTTGAAAAGCGCGTTTAACAAGGTCGGCAATTTCGCCGCAGTTGAAGTCGAGTTCCTGGATAAGGCCAGCGTATTCATCCATAAGCGAATTACCGAAGCAGAAACTTCTATCTGTGCTGACAAGGCAAGTGACGCCCTGGTCGTACAACGGCCTGATAGGATGTTCTGCGAGTGTGCGAATGACATTTAACTTTACATTGGCGATAGGGGACATATCTAGCGCGATTTCATTATCGATTAAAAAGCGAACGACCTCCGGATCTTCGATAGCGGTGATGCCATGTACGATGCGATTGATCGAAAACTCCTCAATGATCGGGATAATGCTTTCCGGGCCATCTACCTCACCAGCAATAGCTTTAAAGAATTTACCATGATCGTGACCCTTTTCGATGAACCGCTTTGCCCAGTCCTGCTCAATTCTTAAATCGTTACCATTAAAAATATAACCATTGAGGTGGGGCCAAATAAGGCTGTCATCTAGATAATCCTCCATGTTTTCGATATCAACAGAACGCTCGAGATCGAGAAATATGCGAACCGCGACATTTACGGGAGTGGCGGCACGGATGGCGGAAGCAACCGCACGGCCATCTAAGCCAGCTTCTTTTAAGTTAGCGACATCGATTCCGACCTCGATATAGCGCACATTTTGCTGCTCCTTTTCCTTGAAAATCTCGTTTGCCGCTTCATGGTAACGTTCAGGACTTGTGAAATAAGCCTTATTAATTTCTGAAAGGGTTTGTTCGAATTCTGTGTAGCTGCTATAGCGGTAGCCCTGAGTCCAACTTGCGGGAGGGATAGCGTATTTCTTAGGCGCTGCCTTTTTGATCAAACTCCAAGGGACGGAACCCTCGATGCTGATACGCGTTTCTGTTTTAGGCAGATTTTTAAGGAAGTCTGCAATGTTTGCGGGCATGTGGTATAAGTAAGGTGATTCCATAGTATTACTTTTTAGAAAGGAGGTAATCTGGGTTTAACTTGTGTAATGATTTAGGAATAAATAGCCCATCCTTGCGAATGAGTTTTCCATCAAAATAGATTTCACCGCCACCGTATTCAGGTCTTTGGATGCACACGAGATCCCAGTGGACTTGAGAACGATTTCCGTTGTCGGCGATCTCGTAGGCCTGGCCAGGCGTGAAGTGGAAGGAGCCGGCGATTTTTTCATCGAATAAAATATCACGCATAGGCTCTTTAACATGGGGGTTAAAACCGATGGCGAATTCACCGATGTAACGCGCGCCCTTGTCTGAATCTAAAATTTCATTTAAGCGCTGGGTGTTACTGGAAGTAGCCTCTACAATTTTACCCTTTTTGAAAACGAAACGAACGTTATCAAAAGAAGAGCCCTGGTAGACTGTGGGTGCGTTATAGCTCAGTTCGCCCTCGATGCTGTCCTTGATAGGCGCGGTGAAGACCTCGCCATCGGGGATGTTAAATTCGCCACCGCACTCGATCGCGGGGATTCCCTTAATAGAGAAACGCAAATCGGTGCCTGGGCCCTTGATGTGAACCTTATCCGTGGACATCATTAACTTTTTAAGCGCATTCATGCCAGGGATCATGCGAGCATAGTCCATTGTGCAGACACGGAAGAAAAAGTCTTCAAAGGCTTCAGTACTCATGAGAGATTGTTGTGCCATTGCGGGAGAAGGCCAGCGTAGGACGACCCATTTTGTTTTGCCGACTCTATAATCCATGACGGGCTTCATTCCCTTGTTAAGGATAGACATTTTGTCTGCCGGGACATCGGAGAATTCAAAAATGTTATCTGAGCCACGCACAGCAATGTAGGCCTGCATTTTCTTCATGCGAAAAAGCTCGTAGTCTGCCAGCGTCTTTATTTGAGCGGCATTGGCATCTTTATACAGAGCACGACTTACCTTTGCGTGATCAATTTGGACAAACGGCTCAGCTCCCCTTGCGCGCACGGCATTAATGAGAGCGGCTACAAATTTGTCCGGCACATCAAATGCGTGAATGAGAACGTTTTCCCCCTTTTTAATTTTGGTAGAGAAACCGGTGAGCACTTTGGCGAGTTCCTGAAATCGAGGGTCCATAAAAATAATGAGTTCTGTGAGACGATTGGTCTTACCCTTATTATAGGCAAATTGGCTTAAGAATGCCAATTACAAATCAAGGTTGCTTGAATTTTATTGATCTGAATGCCACGAAAAACTAGCATAAAGAATAGATCTTATGACAAATTCAAAACCCTTATATTGTATTGAAACAAAGACTGAGAGCATGGATCACCTTACCGTTAAGGCGCGTGATGTGATAGAATCCTGCGATCTATTATACTACGAGGCTCCCGGGCACACGTGCTTGAATATTTGGTGTCGTCCTGCTGCAGAGCAAGTACAGGTTTACCCGAATTTAGATATTCAGACGACGGTAGCCGAGGCGATTGCCAAAGATAAGGCAATTGTTTACGTGGCACAAGAAGGGAGTAAAGAAGTGCAAAATTTATATGAATACCTGGATAAAGAAGGGATTGATTATGAGATTGTGCCCAGCGCTGACATAAAAGCGGCTAAACATGCATCTTCTTCCTTGGCAGGGAAACGAATTGTTATCACCCGTTCTAAAAATCAGTCCGCGAGCACGCGAGCACAGTTAGAAGCCCTAGGTGCGGAAGTCCTTGAGTTACCATTAATTAATGTTACCGATTTTTGTGATCCGGATGTTATGGACGATGTTTTTACAGAATTGGGTGGGTATGAAATGATTGTATTTACCAGTACAAACGGCGTACGCTCCTTTTTTCACTTTTTCTTTAAACGCTTTAAAGACATACGCTGCTTAGGAGGCGTGCGTATTGCGTGTATAGGAGCCGCGACAGCTGCTGAAATAGAACGCTATAAATTAGAAGTTGATATATTGCCGGAGCAAGCGGTTGCGGAAGCGTTGGCAGATGAAATTCTCGGTTGGGAAACGTTGGATAATCTCAAAATACTGGTTGTTACCGGTAATATGAATCGAGACGTTTTGGTGAAAAAACTAGAAGAAGAAGGTCGGGCGATTGTGGACACCTTGCAGGTTTACCAGACCGAAAAAACGAATTTAGTAAACAACCCGATAGCCGAAGATTTTCGTAAAAAAGGCGCGGATGCCATATTGTTTGCCAGTTCTTCGGCTGCGAAGTCCTTTGCGGAGCAAGCAGGGTCATTACAACTTAGCCCAAAAGCAAAAAAGCCATTGGCTTGTAGTATTGGACCGATTACAACTGCCACGATGCGAGAGATTGGCATACCGGTGGATTTGGAATCGAAAAAGCAATCGATGTCCGGCTTGATTACTGAAGTTGCCAAGCGACTGCAGAAGGAAAAAACAGCCACAAAAAGTTAATCGAATTAGATTTTCAGATTTTTTACCAGCTCATCTAGACCCGCTTCGGTGGAGACGATGGGCTGGTAACCTAAATCGTACTTAGCGGCGGATATATCAAAGTAATGATCCTTGGAGAGTTCCGTGGCGATGAAACGCGTCATACGCGGTTCGCCTAAGGCAGGAACGATTTTGTGAACCCCTTCCAATAGGGCGCCTATAAAGAAGGCGGCATCAAAGGATATTTTTTTATGGAGTCTAGGAATATCAAAACGTTCTAATAAAGTATTAACCCAATCCCAGAGATTGACGGGCTCGCCCTGAGAGATGAAATAAGCCTTACCCGAGACCTGATTATCTATTAATGCATTCAGAGCTAAAAAGTGGGCATGCGCGGCGTTGGAGACATGTGTGATGTCCACTTTATTATCACCCATGCCAATTATCCTTAATTTGCCCCTTCGTGCTTGAGAAAGGATACGCGGGACGAGATGGTTGTCGCCTACGCCCCAGATTAAATGAGGCCTAAGCGCAATTGTTTTTAAACCGGCTTGATCATTACTATCGAGCACCATTTTCTCTGCAATTGCCTTGGTGTGGGCGTAATGGCACAGCCAATTTTGCCCATAAGGCAGAGACTCATCATCCCCACGAAATGCTTGTCTATTAAAGACGACGCTTGGGGTGCTCGTATAAACCAGATAAGAAACCTGATTTGCCTTACAAGCCTCAATGACATTTTTTGTACCGACAACGTTAACCTCGTAATAATCCTTCCAGGAGCCCCAGATACCGGCTTTAGCGGCAACGTGAAAAATGGCCTCGGTGCCCTTGGACGCCTCTAAAACAATTGCTTTATTTGCGATATCGCCCTGAAAAAAGCGAGCGCCCCTCTTTTCTAAATCCGGTTGAGGAGAGCGCCCGAGAATGTTTACCTCGTAGCCAAGATCCAGCAGCATATTTACGATGTATCTGCCAAGAAAGCCACCACCTCCTGTAATAAGCACCCTCACACGTTTATGGGTTTTAATTTTTTGTTAAAATGATGTGCGAGCGTTAGACGATGTATTTTAGCATTATGACGGACATCTACGGGAAAACTTTTGTAAAAGAAGAGTTGATCGATGTCCTGTGTGACCTCATTTTGCTTAGCTAAGTCTAACAAGGCCCTCTTAAATGCAGTTTCCTCTTCCCTGTTTTGAGGATAGAATTGAGGATGTGGCTCTATGACAATCGCAGGCGTTGCCTGTTCGCTTGGGCCTAAGCCAATTAAGGCGCTTCGGTAAACGTGTTCATGTTGGTTGAAAATGCTTTCACAACAGTCTGTGTAGTAGGTTTTATCCCCATTGACAACCCGTTCCACGCGACGACCGCAGAACCATAAATTATCATTTTTATCCAAGTAGCCGATATCGCCCATACGGTGCCAGAACGTTTGGCCATCCTTTATTTTAGCAAAGGCGGTTTCTTGGGCAAGATGGTAGTATTCTCGAGTAACCGTAGGCCCACGTACTATGATTTCCCCCACTTCACCCTTCGGGAGAATTAAATCATCCGAAAGCCCCTGTATTAAATCATCGGATACACGAATGATACGTATTTCCATTCCCGGTAGTGCTTTGCCCACGCAAGTGCCCTTACCCACGAGACCTTGCCGTTTAGCTAATTTTCTAGCGACAGCTTCGATCGAAGTGACCGGTAAAGCTTCAGTGGCGCCATATGGGCTGTAGACAACGCCGCCAGGTAGAAGGTCTTGGGTGCGTTCCATTAACGCATCTGAGACAGGTGCGCCTGCCATTAAAATTCTGCGAATAGAAGGCAGTTTGATTTCATTCTTTGCGCAATACTCTGTAATCTTGTGCCAGATAGCCGGAGAGCCAAACGTATTAGTGATATTGTTATCGAGAATGCTCTGTACGATGAGTTCTGGTTTGACTTGAGCCGGTTTGCTGGGGTTCATTTTAGGAATAACAGTTGTCATTCCAAGAGCGGGATTGAATAAAGCAAAGATGGGCAACATGGGCATATCTACCTCACCTGGTTGTATGCCGTAGAAGTCGCGAATCATGCGGATTTGGGAATCAAACATGCCATGTTCGTAGCAGACGCCCTTGGGAGCTCCCGTTGAGCCAGACGTGTATAA
Organism: Verrucomicrobia bacterium CG1_02_43_26; assembly: GCA_001872735.1. Lineage (NCBI taxonomy): Bacteria > Pseudomonadati > Verrucomicrobiota > Verrucomicrobia bacterium CG1_02_43_26. The sequence continues at coordinate 27,475 of MNWT01000007.1, forward strand.
TATGGCAGCCAACTCATTTCGCTTGGTTTGAGCGAGCGGAAAGTCCCTAAATAAGCCCCGTTTTTTAATCTCACGCGAGAAACCGCCTGAGCGGACGACTACTCGTGTGTGTACATTTTTAAAATAAGGAAAAAAGATACGACTTAAACGATGGGCTAGCGGTACGCCAATTAAGGCATCTATATTTGTTTTTTGGATACAAGAAAGGAAATTCTTTACCCCCATTCCCGGATCCATGATTACGGGAACAGCCCCGATTTTAAATAAAGCGAAGGCGATGACGATTAGATTTATGCCCGGCCTAACCATTAATAAGACGCGGTTACCTCTTTTTATACCCTTTCGTTGGAGTATGTGCGCGACACCATTTGATTCTTCCTCCAGTTCCGCAAAAGTCTTCCTAATATAAACAGGACGGGTGAGAAATGAGAATGTGCCCTCGATGGGGGCCATCAAAGCGCAAGTATGCGGATTTTTATTTGCCTGCGCCCGCAAATAAAGCGCGATATTAATGACATCATCTTGCATACCAATTTACAGTGTATGGAAAGGTTAACTACCGATCAACTTATAAATAATTTCTCATTTTCCAGGCGTGGCGCTGCTGCCCGCTAGAATTCCGCCATCCATTGTCAACTCTATGCCGGTAACGTATTTAGACTCATCTGAAGCCAGATATAAGACGGCATAAGCGACATCAATCGGTTCCCCCATATGCCCCAGCGGTATACCCTCGGCAATTTTAGCAATCCTATGTTTACGCTCTTCCTCATTCGACCCAAGCATAGTATCCCACATGGCCGTAAGAATAGCGCCCGGATGTAGAGAGTTACAACGAATGTTGTACCCCATTTGCGCGCAGTACAAAGCGACTGTTTTGGTATGGTTACGTACGGCTGCCTTGCTAGAAGCGTAGGCAGCGGCTCCGGGCACGCCAACGATACCGGACCGGGAGGACATATTAATAATCGAGCCTCCCCTTTCCTTCATTAAATTAATACCATATTTGCAGCCCAGAAAGACCCCATCTAAGTTGATTTGATGAATTTGCTTCCATGCTGCAAAACTTGTGTGCTCGGGATCTTGCGGGCCGATATCTTCATTGAGGCCTATGATGGCGGCGTTGTTAAACAAAATATCAATACGCCCATGTGAGGCCCTCAATTTTTTAACCAAGGATAACCAATCCTCCTCAGAAGCAACGTCCAAGTGGTGGTATTCTCCATTGATCTCCTTGGCTAACTGTTCACCCTCGTTATCGAGGATATCGCCAATAATGACATAAGCACCCTCATTTGAAAGCAAACGAGCCGTTTCAGCGCCGATACCCCGGCTGCCGCCCGCGATCAATGCAATTTTACCTTTTACTCTGTTCATAGCTTATTTACTTATTGTTTGATTAAGACAAACTCCAATAGCTCACCAAAAAATAGCCGATCATAAAAGCTGAAATACCTAGCTTGAGGACAAAAGAAACGATTCCACCGATAATGGTGCCAAAGCCAGCTTTGGTAGCTTTATGGATATGATTTCCTCCGAGCAGTTCACCTACGATTGCGCCGATGACTGGACCTATGATGATCCCCATGAGCACGCCTACACCTAAAAAGGGAGACAATACAAAAGGGCCGATTAATATGCCTAGAAATGCACCCAGGCCGCCCTTCCAAGAACCGCCAAATTTTCTGGCACCCCAGTAAGCGCAAAGCCAATCCAACACTTGAGCAAGAATCGTCAATACCGTAGCAACGATCACAAACGTCCAGGAAACGGAGTGTTCCGGAACCCATAATTTATGCATTACAATTCCAGCCAAAACAATGGCTGTGCCTGGTAAGACAGGTAAGAAAGAACCAATAAAGCCGATCAAAAAAATCAGGCAAGTGACGATAAAAGGAATGGTCATTCTACGCTAAAATTAGGATCATCTGAAAAATGCGCAATGGCGGCTTTTATGTCCAATTGTATTTGTTTTTTTAACGCCTCAGGGCTATCAAATTCCTTCTCGGGCCGCAAAAATTTATGCCAGCGCACGTAGACGACATCATCATAAGTAATATCATTAGGCGATAAGCAATGCACTTCTAGTGTGGGCATTTTTTCATGCTCATGAAATGTGGGACGTACTCCATAATTAGCGACACCTGCAAATGCATGAATGCCATCCTCGCGTTCCACTTCGATTTGAACGACATAGACACCGTACTTGGGTTGTAGTTCAGGTTCCCAATGAATATTTAGCGTTGGGGTATCGAGCTCCTCGGTTCCTCTGTGTTTTCCCTCAACGACCTCGCCGATTGAGAAATAGGTGTAGCCTAAGAGTTCATTTGCTTCCTCGAGCTTGCCCTCTTTGAGTTTTTCACGAATCAAGGTGCTGCTAGCCACCTGACCATTTACTTCTACCTTAGGGCAAACGATGACCTTAACACCCTGTTCCAGGGCGAGATTGGAGAGCATTTCCGTATCCCCTTTTCGATGATGGCCAAATTTAAAACCCTCACCGACGTAAATGTACTTTAAATGTTTTAAAAGAGGGGAGTTGATGAGATACGTTACAAACTCCTCCGCGGGCATATCTGAAAATTCCTTTGAAAACGTTTGTTGTATGATTAACTCGGCGCCATTTGCTCTCATGAGCTCTTCATTCACTTCAGTCGGGTAAATGAGGGGAGTAGGGGCTCTTCCTGGAATTACCCTGCTGGGGTGGGGGGAGAATGTCATTACCGCAGTAATTCCCTGATCGGAACGGCTATCCTCGAGCGCTCTCCAGATAATATTTTGGTGCCCGTTATGAACACCATCAAAAATACCAATTGCAAGATGGATAGGACGGTTGCCCAGCTGCGCTAAAATCGCTTCTTCTTCTTTGCTCATATGACAGTTGTTGGAGGGATCGCTTTTATGACCGGAATCAAGATATCTTTAATTTCGGTGAGGCTTAATTCCTCCAGCTTATCTAACGTACAAGCATTCGTCACGTCCAAATGTGATATTGTGGTTCGACGCAATTGCGTTAAATGGGAACCGCAACCGATCTTTTCACCTAAGTCGTGCGCAATGGTTCGCACATAAGTTCCTTTACTACATTTGAGGCGAAAGGATACCAGAGGGAGCGCAAAATCGAGTAATTCAAACTTATAGACCGTAATAAATCTAGGCTCCCGTTCGATGACCTTACCCTGCCGAGCCATTTTATATAAAGGAACGCCATTGACTTTTTTGGCGGAGAACATAGGCGGAATTTGGTATTGGTCGCCCAGGAAACCGGTCATCAAATCTTTTGTGCTCTCTTCTGTTAATTCAGGTATGGGGCGAGTTAGGGTGACGACACCATCCGCGTCATGGGAATCGGTTACTTCGCCCAATTTCATGGTAGCTTCGTATTCTTTGTCCAAATTCATTAAATATTGAGAAGCCTTTGTAGCCTTACCCACAAGGATGACCAGCAAGCCCGTTGCTAAAGGGTCTAATGTGCCTGCGTGCCCGATACGCTTCATCTTGAGCTTTTTTCTCACGCGATCGACGACATCATGGGAGGTTATCCCACTTGGCTTGTCTATTAATAATATTCCCTCTAAGGCGTTTTGTTGGATGGACATAAATTATATTTGCTAAAGGAAATGATTATAACTGTAATAATGTATAATGCAACCCAATGGATTCATTTTTGTCAGATTTCTTACAAATGTATAAGACATGTTTATCAAAGACCCCAACGATTTTTCATTTCCCAAAGAAGCCCTCCTACGCGTTCCAAAGCTACCATATAAACATTTAGGCTCGGGGAAAGTACGCGAGCTTTACGATCTAGGCGAGGAACTTCTTATGATTGCCACGGATCGGGTGTCTGCATTTGATGTTATTCTCCACGAAGGCATACCCGGCAAGGGCATTATTTTGACACAAATGAGCCTCTTTTGGTTTGATTATCTTAAGGACGTTGTTCCGAACCATATCGTTCCCAACCATAATAAGCGACTGCTAGCAGTTTTAGCGGATTACCCCGAGTTGTATAAGAGAAGTATGATTGTTAAAAAACTCAAGCCGTTGCCAATCGAATCTATTGTGCGTGGATATCTAGCTGGGAATGCTTGGAGAAATTATCAGGATACGGATCGATTGTGGGATATGGAATTACCCAATGGCATGAAAGAGTTCGATGCCCTTCCGGAGCCAGCCGTTACCCCCACAACAAAAGCAAAAAAAGGCCATGATGAACCCCTTTACCACGAGCAAGCGGCAGATCTCCTGGGGGAAGATCTGTTTTCGCAAGTAAAAGAAAAAAGTATAGCGCTCTTTAAAAACGCATCCCAACGAATAGAGGAGTCTCACTTCATTCTTGCGGATGCCAAGATGGAGTTTGGGGTTGATGAGGCAAATCAGCTCTACTTAATAGATGAAGCGTTTACGCCAGACTCATCGCGCTTCTGGCTCAAGAAAGATTATGAGACCAGTAACCTGCCTACCGGCTTTGATAAACAGATTATTCGTAATTATTTGTTATCCCTTGGGTGGAGCACAAAACCCCCTATACCCTCGTTGCCTTTAGATATCATTACGCAGACTCAGATTCGCTACATGGAAGTATTTGAGCACATTGTCTACCGGCCAAGTTTTACTTAAACTCGACCTGTGAGAGCTCCTCCAATTCTGAAATTTCCAGACCTCCCTTATGTGCGAGAGGTTGCCAGATATCAAAAAGCTTATCTATCTGTACTTGTGCTTCGGGTGAAAGATCTTCGCCCTCAACGAGCTTGGACCATTCGCTATAGTCCTTTTGCAATATTAAGAGCTCCTTTTCTGTCAAACCCGTAGTTTGTTCCCAATGATGAATATCCGTAAAGATATCCTGAGTGTTATAAGCATTCGCTGCTGGGGAAAACGCATTTACAATGACGGGTGATAACACCATCAAAAATACGAAAAGGCATGCGACTATAACAGGTAACGGCATGAAAAGAGTAGTGGGTCAGAGTATAAAGGTTACATTAAACCAAAAAACCTTTATATGTCAATTACAGGGCACTTTTTATTATTTCAATATTTTTTGTGGAAAATTTACTAAATACAACCCGTTCGTTAGCTAAATAAAGTACAATCCACCGTAGGAGAGAAAAATAACCGCTATTTAAGTCATTTTTTTAGTTATTTTATTCTCACTTTTGATTAAATTATGAGGTAGCACAAGCCTGCAGCATTTATATGGATATTGATAATCATAAAACACACGGTTATCCGGAAGCGGATGCCTTCTTTCAGAGCAATTGGCCCACGGGGTTAACGTATGACGATGTCTCGTTGGCCACGAACTATTCGGACATTATTCCCAAGCAGGCGGAGCTCGATGTGCGTTTAGCAGAAAAGATCGCACTTCACTTACCGATCATCTCTTCGGATATGGATACAGTGACGGAATCCAAGATGGCCATCACCATGGCATTGCATGGCGGTATGGGGTTGATTCACTACAATATGCCGGAGAAAAATCAGGTAAAAGAAGTCGCACGCGTCAAAAACCATATACACGGCCTGATTCAAGATCCTATACTCGTTTCTCCAGACGTTTACATACAAGACGTCCTTGATATGATAGAGGAACGCCAGTTTGATTTCCGATCCTTTCCTGTTGTTGACGAAAAGAGAAAACTCTTAGGCTTTTTGCCGAGCCGTGTGATACGTTCACGCTATAAAGGTAAAAAAGTTTCCGAGGCGATGATTTCCAGAGAAGATGTATTCACCCTGACAACAAAAGAACTGGGGAGAAACCCGATTACGGTAGCCGATGAGTTCTTTACCGCTAACATGGGCATCCATAAACTGCTTGTTGTGGATCATGAGGATAAATTGTGTGGCCTCCTTACCTTAAGCGACATTGAGCGTATTGTTGAAGAATCTACCGCAAAAATTAAACCCGCAAGAGATGGTGATTTTCGATTGCTCTGTGGTGCGGCAGTGGCAACGCATCGAAATTTGGATGGTTCGTTAGACAAGGAACGTATTTTAAACCATGTTAGTTTGTTGGTGAAAGAAGGGGTGGATGTCATTGCGGTTTCTACGGCTCATGGTCATACTGCAGGGGTAGGGGATTCGGTGAGATTGCTCCGGGAGCAATTTAAAGATTTAACCATTATTGCCGGCAATGTTACCTCTGCGGAAGGCGTGGAGTTTTTGGCGGACTGTGGCGCAAACGTTATTAAAATCGGACAGGGCCCCGGCTCCATTTGTACAACCCGTATTGTTGCCGGAGTGGGAATACCACAACTCTCCGCGTTATACTACGCAGCTCAAGGCGCTAAGAAAAAAGGCGTTCAGATACTAGCAGACGGCGGTATTACCAAAAGTGGGGATATGGTAAAAGCGCTTACTTTGGCAGACGCGGTTATTTGCGGCGGCCTGTTGGCAGGTTGTTTAGAAGCACCCGGCAAGGTCATTGAAATTGATGGCAAACTGTACAAAGAATATAGAGGAATGGGGAGCCATGAAGCTATGAAAGAAGGCTCGGCCGCGCGTTATGGGCATATACAGAAAGATACCAGTCGTAAAGTTGCTGCAGAAGGAATCTCTGCGTTGAAGGAAGTTGGCACATCGGCCTCTGAAATATTAACTCAGCTAAGCGGCGGTATACAATCCGGTATGGGGTACCTAGGTGCCCGTAATTTGGTAGAACTTAAAGAGAAAGCGCGTTATATACGTGTGACTCAGGCAGGTTACCTGGAATCCAGGCCGCATAATGTTATTGAAATAAAATCAAACCCTACGGCTAAATAAAAATGTCCAAATCGTTACCCCAAAGTCTTCCCCATTCTGATTTTTCAAGCTACATCATTGCAGATGTAGGCATTAGTATGGGAGATGAAGGGAAAGGACGCGTTGTTTGTGAAGTTGTGCGGGATTTGTTGGCAAAGGGGAAAACAGTCAACATGTCCCTCAAAGTAAACGGGGGCGCTAATGCAGGACATACGGCTGCGGGATTAAGACTAAATTTACTCCCTGTGGGCGTTGCCTTAAAAGAAGTCAAACACATAGCCTTGGGAAGCGGAGTAGTTGCGGACCCCCGAAAATTGAACTGGGAAGTTGCGCCCCTTGAAAAAAAGAAGTTTAACGTACTTGAGCGCTTGCGCATAGATGAGAAAACTATGTTTAGCGATGTTACCCACCGCCTGTTAGACCTAGCATGGGAAAACTATCGCTGCAAACATCTTGCCCAAGAACCACGCGGTTCTACCGGCAGAGGAATTTCCCCCGCATACGCTGATGAAGCAAACCAATGTGCTATCCCGTATCGTGTCTTTAGCGGAAATAAGGATGTATTTGTGGGTAAACTTAAAGAGCGGGCACAACGCACCCTGCGCGTGATTGAGCACGTTTGCCGCGTGACCCATGAAGATTGGTTTTCATTTTTCGATGCTCTTACGGAGACAGAAATGCGTGCCAATCAAGATTCATTGGATCAACACCTTTTTAAAAAATCAGAATTCGATTTTCACCTCTTTAAAGAAAAACACCCCTTTACGCTTAATCTAGATTACTTAATTGAAACCTACTGGGCTGCCGGTTCTCATTTTAAAGAAAACCTGTGCGACCTGAGAGAACTGACGCTCTCTGCTCTGGAGTACAAGGAATATGTTATTGCTGAATTTGGGCAATCCTATTGGCTTGATAAACGCCATGGCTTTTCGCCAAACGTTACAGCATCCCATACCTTTACGCCCGAGCTGTTTGAATCCACGGGTGTACCCTTGCAACCCGTGCATACGATTGGTTGTTGCAAGGCCTATGATACAAAAGTAGGTACACATGTTTTTTTGACCCAAATGGCAGATGCACATCCGTTAGCTCATTTGCTAAAGAAGTTGGAATTTGGGGTATCTACTGGTCGGCAACGTCAAGTAGGTTGGTTTGACGCGGTGGAAAAAGGAGATGCTCTTCGCTACGGCGGCTTTCAGGATATCGTTATCAATAAACTAGATGCCCTGACTTACCGAGGCAATTGGGAAGAAGGCAGCGAACTCCTTGTATGTGTCGGTTACCGAGATGCTGCGGGCAAAATTTACAAGCACGTTCCACGAGATGATGCCCTGAGAAATAAACTAACACCGGCTTACCGCCAGTTTCCCGGTTGGAGTGAAGATATTTCAAATGTGAGAAGCTTCTTTGAGCTCCCTCAAAACGCGCAAAATTATGTCATCGGCCTATATGAGTCCATTATAGATATAGCCTATGACGGTATGACACCCCCAATATACCCAAACATTCGATACCTTGGTGTTGGCCCAGAACCCGATCAAGTGATCAAGGATGTTCCACGCGGAGAGTCCTTATTGACCTATAACCAGAGTACACTGAACAGTATGTGAATAACTTGGGGATAAATTGTCGATTTCTTTTTGAAGAAAAGACTTGATTTGATCGAAACTGAGTTTAAGTCATTGATAGTTAACTGAATAAGAAATAAAAATAATCAAATGATCAGTGCTCAAAAAATCCAAAACATTGTGAATAATTCAGGAATATCTGGGAATAATTGGGAATATCTGGTAGGCTGAAGAAAATAACATGAAGTTAATGACCAGAACAACATCCCCATTTGAGAGAACTGCCCTTTTAAAAAACGCAATTGGCGATTGCGTTCTAACCGATAAAGAAGATTGCTTTAAGGCTTCTTACGATGGCATGCGACTTTCCTTTATGCCCGAAGCCGTGGTTAAAGTAACCGAAGAATGGCAAGTTGGCGAAACCCTTACCCTGGCGAATAAATTTAAAATACCCGTTACCGTTCGGGGAACAGGATCGACGCTGACAGGTTCGGCAACACCGATTTGCGGCGGCTGGGTGATTGATTTAAGTAACCTCACTTCTATTGAAATAGACCCGATTAACTCGATGGCCTATGTAGGCGCAGGCGCTATCACGGGAAAAATACAAGCGGAAGCTGAAAAAATGGGCCTCTTTTACCCTCCAGACCCCGCTTCATTAAAGTTCTGTACAATAGGGGGCAATATTGCCTGTAATGCCGGGGGGCTGCGTTGTGTGAAATACGGGGTTACTCGGGATTATATCATTGCGCTAAGAGGTTATTTACCTACAGGTGAAGCGGTTTCATGGGGACGGCCCCTGAAGAAATTTGCCGCGGGGTATAATTTACGCGATCTATGGATTGGCTCTGAAGGGACGCTTGGGGTTGTTACCCACGCGGTATTAAAGCTTGTTAAAAAACCATCTAGCCGGTGGACCTGTTTGGCCGCCTTTCCGAATGAAGAAGACGCGCTGAAAGCTGCAGAAGAACTCCTTGCGATGCGGGTTGTTCCCTCTGCTCTTGAATTTCTGGACCGTTTGACGGTTAAGGGCGTTGAAAAGGAAACCCTTGAACATATGTTTGATAACTTACCGGGGCGTTCTCTCCTGTTGATAGAAGTAGATGGCACCAGTGCGGATGTTGTGGATGCGGAAGATCGCATTATGAATTGGGTGCGCCATCGAGCTGAAGGTTATTTATTTGCTAAAACGGATCAAGAGGCTGAGCGACTATGGCGCATAAGACGGCAATGCTCTAAAGCAATGTTTCAGCACGGTGATACTAAGCTTAATGAAGACGTTGTGGTTCCTATCACAAGAATGCATGAGCTCGTTCATTTCATACAAAACATAGCTGAAGAGACACATTTAAAAATTCCTACTTTTGGCCATGCCGGTGATGGTAACTTGCATGTGAACATCATGTATCATAAAGACAACGAAGATGAAGTGAAGCGTGCTGCGGATACATTAGATCGCCTCATGGAAAAAGTGGTCGAGCTCGGGGGCGCCATTACCGGTGAGCATGGCATAGGTTTAGCCAAATCCAGCTACCTTCATTTGCAATACAATGAAGTTGAGATCAATACAATGCTCAAAATTAAGCATGCGTTAGATCCCAACGGCATTTTGAATCCTCAAAAGATCTTTAACAATTTTCACCCCTGGGAATATAATTTAATAGATGTGGTTCTGCCTTGGGAAAAGCAAGAAGGCAAGAGCTAGCAGCCTAGGCAAGCAGATGCCGATACATAAATAGGCAAACCAGTTTCCGTGGCGTGTAAAAACGGATTCACGCCGCCACCAGTCCGGATCGACCGTCACGGTTAGTTTACCAATACCACGAAAATAAATACTGTTTTCTGAATTAGTGACGACCTCTCGAGTGTTTCCATATTCATCGATCCAGCCACTCCAACCACCGTTACCACAGCGCACGATTGGCCTACGATTCTCCACAGCACGCAAGGCGGCGTGAGCGGCGTGTTGGTAGGCACCTGAGCCTTCTCCGAACCAAGCATTATTTGTTAAGACCAGGAGCACATCGGATCCAGCTCGAACGCTTTCACGCGAGAGGTCCGGAAAAACATCTTCATAGCAGACGAGCCCGCCAATGCGCACTATTTTATCACGCACGGGTAATTGTATGGGCTTAATATTATTCCCCGGAATGATGTCCCACTCTCCGGGTACCACTCGCTCAAGAAACGGTAGAAGAAAACGCAGGGGTACATATTCGCCAAAAGGTACGGGTTTACGCTTTGCGTAATAATTTTTATCTAATCCCTTTTGGGGTAGGGCAAGAAATATGCCATTATACCAACCCTGGTTCTGGTAATCTGCCAATGCGCCAAACAAGATGGGAATATTTATACTATTGCAGAGATATTCAACCCATTTACGCGTGCCTAGCTCGTTATCAAAGATAGCTGTTGGAACGGCGGCTTCTGGCCACAAAATAACATCGGGGTGAAGGGTTTGTAACAAGAGGGTTTGCTCCTGAAGAACCATAAAGTTTTCTCGACTGAGCTTAGAATCTTCGTGCGTTGACGGTAGAATATAGGGTTGAGAAATGCCGGCCGTGAAGAGTAGCTCCTGTTTGCGATGCTTAGGCGTCTGCTTAATCGAGAAAATAATAAGGCCGAGCAGCAAGACCATTGCGAGCAGAAACTCCGGGGTGGTTCGCAAGTAGCGCGAAATCGGCGTTTGTTCTCGATTGCAAATATTTGCTAAAAAATAAGCAATGCCGAGATTGAAAAATATTAAAACAAATGACAATCCGTAGCTTCCCGTCCATGAAATAATCTGTAGCAATATAGGGCGTTGCCACTGGCTAACGGCCAAAGCGAGCCAGGGGAATCTTAGGAGAACTACGCCACGTATCCATTCCAGCACGACCCAAAAAGCCGCGAGCGCAATCATATCATACAATCTGTGGATAAGCCCCTTATTGGCAGATTTGATGATCACGAGCCTTGCGACAAGAAACCACGCTGAATAGTAAAGCGCCAGAATAAACGCTAACCCAATCGTCCCCAGCCAAGTAATATTGCTTAACCAAATGATATTAAAGAACCAAGCAACCCAACCCGAGATGAGCGTGGCGATTAAATAATGTTTAAAAGAAGGCTTGAAGAATGCCCATAACAGTAAGGGAACCGCAAATACGTAGGCGGCCTCGGGAGCATCAAACTGAGCAAAAGCGGCGTAATACAGGATTGCGGAAAGCGCCGCTGCTAGTATTGCCGACCCGTGCTTTTTGACAAACATCACTTACCGCAGCATTTCTTATATTTCTTTCCGCTACCACAGGGGCAAGGATCATTTCTGCCGATTCTAGGTTCTTCTCTTTGAATGGTTACTTGTGGCAATTTTTGCTGACTGCTGGCTTGTGCAGGCGCAGGATTGCTTGGCCCACTAGCGTTTACCCGAGAGGATAACCTTGAAAGCATGTGCTGGAAGTTCTCTAAATTCGTTGCCGAACGGAAGAGACCCGTGCAGATACTACCGCGAATATTAGCAATCATCTCTTGGAAGAACGCATAGGCATCATTCTTGTATTCATTAAGTGGATCTTTTTGACCATAGCCGCGAAGCCCTACGCTTCGGCGAAGCTCGTCCATTTCGGTCAAATGGTTTTGCCAGTGATCATCGATTGCGTGAATAATAACATAACGTTCCAGTTTTGTTAATTCAGCGGCAGATTCAATTTGCTCCTTTTCTTTGTAAGCTTCTTTGATGCGACTTACAATAAATTGAAGAATGCTTTTAGAGTCCTGCGCCTTATATTCCTCCTCTGTTAAAGATATAGGGAATTGCATATTGAGCCAGCGCACAAAGTTACTGATCTCTATGTTTTCTTCGCTCCTATTTTCCTCAACTCTCTCCAAGCGGTTTGCCAGTTCTTCTTCGAGCATTTCGTGAATGATGTCACGTGGACACTCACTATGAATGGCATCATTTCGGATGCCGTAGATCACCTCTCTTTGTTTATTAAGGACATCATCGTACTGCAGGAGGCGTTTACGAATAGAATAGTTTTGCTGCTCTACTTTCTTTTGAGCGGATTCGATAGAACGATTTAATAAAGGGTGCTGTAGTTCTTCGCCTTCAGAAAAAGATCTTTCTAGAATGCGAGAGATAGGGCCTGCGTTGGCAAACAGACGCATTAAGTTATCTTCTAAAGAAATGTAGAAGCGAGATTGACCTGGGTCCCCTTGACGCGAGCAACGGCCGCGCAGCTGTCTGTCAATACGGCGCGATTCATGGCGTTCTGTACCTAATACAAATAAACCACCCAATTCCGGTACACCCTCACCTAGCTTAATGTCTGTACCACGGCCTGCCATATTCGTCGCGATCGTGACAGCGCCCTTAAGGCCTGCACGAGAAACGATTTCAGCTTCCTGTTCATGGTATTTTGCATTCAAGATGCTGTGGGGAATGTTTACCCGCTTCAGTAATTTGCCTAAAACTTCTGACGCTTCAACGGAGGTGGTGCCCACTAGGATGGGTTGGCCACGACGGTGCGCGTCTTCAATGTCTTTTACAACAGCGTTAAATTTTTCACGCCTTGTTTTGTAAATGATGTCATTGAAGTCCTTACGAATACAAGGCCTATGCGTAGGAATAGAGACAACGGAAAGCCTGTAGATATCGAAAAATTCGTGCGCCTCTGTTTCCGCGGTACCCGTCATACCGGATAATTTTTCATACAAACGGAAGTAGTTTTGGATCGTGATAGTTGCGTAGGTTTTCGACTCACGTTCAACCGCCACACCCTCTTTTGCCTCAACAGCTTGGTGAAGACCATCGCTCCAACGCCTTCCTGCCATGGCACGACCGGTGTTTGGATCAATAATAACGATCTTACCCTCTTGGATAACGTATTCTACATCCCTCTCATACAAACAATAAGCCCGTAAGAGTTGGCTGATGCAGTGGATTTCTTCGCTTGCATGGCTGAAGTGTTGCTCTGCGGCTTGCTTTTGCTTGATTTTATCTTCATCTGGGAGCGATTTATTTTTGTCAATATCGCTAAAGATGGTTGGTAAATCAGGAAGGACGAACGCATCCGGGTTATTCGGGCGAATGGTATCGCGACCCTTTTGAGTCAAGTCTGCCTGCTGTTGGCGCTCATCAATGGTGAAGTACAGTTCCTCCTTTATCTCGAACATTTTTGTTCGGTTAAAGTCGCTGCCCATCTCGAGCTCAAATTTCTCAAACTGCTTGCGCGTTGGGCCATCCTCCATCAAGCGCATCAAGTTTTTATTTTTAGGCGTGCCCAGTTTAACCTGAAGGAGTTTGGTAACGGCTTCTTCTCGGTTACCATCCGGTTTTTCAAATTCTGCCTTAGCTTCTTGTGATAAACGGTTACACAGCTTTACTTGTAATTGAACCAAGTGATCCACATCTGATTTCAGTTGGAGAAAAGGAGCCTCACGCGTTTCTTGAGAAGGACCGGAAATGATTAAAGGCGTTCTGGCTTCATCGATCAAGACGGAGTCCACTTCATCCACAATACAATAATAATGATCCCGCTGCACCTGATCCTCCTTACGAGTCGCCATACCATTGTCGCGTAAGTAGTCGAATCCGAATTCAGAAGCTGTACCGTAAGTGATGTCTTGGTTATAGGCATCTCTACGTGCGGCAGGGTCCATGTTGTTTTGAATATAGCCAACAGTGATTCCCAAAAAATTAAATAAGTAGCTATTCCACTCTGCGTCTCTTCGTACCAAGTAGTCGTTTACCGTTACCAATTGGCAATTTCTGCCCGTTAGGGCGTTTAGGTAAAGGGGTAGGGTAGCCACAAGCGTTTTACCTTCACCGGTTGCCATTTCCGCAATCTTGTTTTGGTGGAGTGCAATACCACCGATGAGCTGTACATCGTAATGGACCATACCCCACGTGAGCTCGTGGTCACACACATTAATTTTTTTACCCATAAGGCGACCTGCGGCGTTTTTGACCACGGCAAATGCTTCGGGAAGGAGTTGATCCACGGTTTCGCCCTTTTCCAAGCGCTCCTTAAATTCTTGTGTTTTGGCCTTGAGTTGGTCGTCTGTAAGGCTCTGGTAGCTTTCTTCGAAACGGTTAATCGTTTCAACGATCGGCTTACATTGTTTGATGAACTTGCGGTAATGTCTACCGGAAAAAGCTTTGAGTAATTTGGCCAGCATAGTGTGTTACGTAAATAATGATCGCTTTTATAGTGTATAAAAAGAGAGCCTTTGACAAATAGAAACCATCATTTTAATCGATATTAACAAAAAAAGACGCTTTTCGGAAAATAGAAAAGCGTCTTTGGGTTAAAAGGAGTGTGAGTAAGAGATTTACGCGCGAATACCAGGGCCAGACATCGGCTCATCGCTGCTACTTCCCTTGCTGGATTTCTCTTCCAGCATTTCAGGGGATTTTTGTACAGCATCTAGCGTATTAATCCATAATTCTGCTGTGTTAACAAATCCTTCCAATAAGTCTTGGAATTTTTGGAAATCCATATTGCTTATGACGATTTGATACGCCATGAGAACTTCACCGTTATCATCGACACCCAAAGTGGCACCACCTGTTCCTTGCCAGAAAAGATTAGCCTTTAAGATGCGAGGATAGATGGCTTCGCGATGATGATCATCGATTTTGCCGACCTGGGCAAAAAGCATAAGTATTTCATTCTCAATATTATATTGTAAATGGAGTACGATTTTATCATCAAAGCCTAAGCAGCAGTAATTGTCTTCGTCTGGGGCAAGTTCTGGTAGACCAACAGTTTGGCCTAATTCACTCAGGAGTTGTTTGTAGTTTTCTAGTGTTACGTGTGACATAGTAGATTTCTCTAATTGCAGTTAAATAAATATATTTGCGTTTACCCTTAAGATACGTGGGTTTATTTAAAAGTCAAGTTACAGTGGCATATTTGCAAATGGATTACTGCTACCGCCCATGGATGCCGCCATCTTTTTTTGCAATTTTAAGCCTTTGGAACCCTTCATAGACTTCATCATTTTTTTCATCATAAGGAACTGCTTTAAGAACTGGTTTAAGTCTTTGACTTCAAGCCCAGCACCCTTGGCAATACGCATACGGCGGCTGCCGTTGATGATTTTAGGATTCTGACGTTCCTGTAGGGTCATGGACTGGATCAAAGCCTCCATGTGCTTGATCTGGTTCTCTTCTTTAGTCCCCAAATTCATTTTGCCCATGCCTGGAAGCATAGAAGCAACAGAAGCGATTGAGCCCATTTTTTTAAATTGTTTTAGCTGGGACAACATGTCATCCAAATCAAATTCTGCTTTTTTGATTTTTTTGGCTAATTTTTCCGCTTCTTCTTCGCTATAATTCTCCTGTGCTTTTTCAACTAAAGAGACAACGTCACCCATGCCCAGGATACGTTGAGCCATCCGTTCTGGATAAAAAATATCAAAATCCGTGAGTTTTTCACCGATTCCCATAAATTTAATAGGTACATCGGCAATCGATTTCATGGACAAGGCTGCACCACCTCGGGCATCACCGTCTAATTTGGTTAAGACGATGCCCGTAACGTTTACGGCATCATGAAAATGTTTAGCGACATTTACCGCTTCTTGGCCTAAAGCGGAGTCTGCAACCAGCAATGTTTCTTCTGGCTCAACTTTTTTGGAAAGTTCTTGGATCTCCTTGATTAAATTTTCATCGATCTGTAGACGACCCGCGGTGTCAAAAATGATAGCATCGCAGCCTGCTTCATTTGCCCATTCCAGGCCTTTTTTACCGATTTTAGGGACGTCCTTGCTATCACGATCTGTGTAAACGAGGATATCTTCCTGTTTAGCCAGCAATTCTAATTGATCGATAGCAGCAGGACGATAAACGTCACAGGCTATCAATGCGGGCTTATAGCCTTTTTTCTTTAAGGAAAGGGCTAGTTTTACGGTAGTAGTGGTTTTACCGGAACCGTGGAGACCCACCATCATGATCTTCAGCGGACGCTTGTCGGAAAGATCTGTTTTACCCGCGCCTAATATTTTGACCAATTCATCATGGATGATTTTGATGATCAATTGCCCCGGGCTGATCGATTTTAAAACATCCTGGCCCAGAGAGGCTACTTTAACACGCTCGATAAACTCTTTGGCGACCTTGAAGTGCACATCAGCGGAAAGGAGCGCGGAACGTACTTCCTTCAACGCATCTTCAATATTATTTTCTGTCAGTTTGCTGATACCGCGCAAAGTGCGCAAAGCATCGGACATACGATCTGTAAGGGACTCAAACATAAGCGGTTTCTATTATCCCCGAATTGAATTCCCATTACAAGGGCAAATTTTTTAGTGAAGAAGCTGGAGTAAGATCTTGTTTTTGTAAACGATCGCGTAATCGTTTAACTTTTTCCAAATAGGCGTAATAATCATTATTACCAAACCAGGAATAAACATAAGCAGGCACGAACGTTAATAAGAGAATTTTATCATAAAGCATGAGGGTTTCTTCTTTTAAACCAGCAAGCTTCCTTGAATCGCCTTCAAAAGATTGAGCATTCCAATAAGTGTCTTTAAAAAACTCAACGTGCATCTTTGCATTTGACCACTTTACTTTTAAAAGCGCGATTTCTATGGGAATATCGATCCCAAACCAAGGATTGACCCGAACATCTTTAGCGAGTTCTTGTAACTCATCGATGACACCCTGGCTAATTACTATTTGATGCTCTAATTCTTTCTTAAATTGAGCTTCAAGGATTGTTGCAGGGATTAAGAATAATAGTGAGAGGGTAATTTTTTGTAAGAAATGTCTTTTCAAATTCATGGATGAAAAGAACCAGCTTACTCTTTCGGCTTTTTTTTGATCGAAGCGCGCGTATTGCTACTCTTTTTTGGCCTCTTTATCGCCGCAGCTTTAGTTTTGCTTTTGTTGGAAGGCTCAAAGGGCTTTACGAATGCTTCACTAAAGTCATAGCCGTCGGTGAAATCGTGTATATTATCATCTTTTGTTTTGCCGAAAATGCCGGTTTCTACGAGATTAAAGACAATGCTGCCAAAGTCTTCGCAGTTATTCACCTTCCAGTCTGTAAAGACAGTATAGGTCATCGGGCCAAATTGATCTAATGCGTATTTGCGAATACCCTCCAAAAGCTCTTTGCCCGTGACGTGAAAATTCTCCCGCTTTTTACCCTGGTCGTGCAGTTCCTGTACGGTGAAATCCAGAGCCTTGCGGATAAAGTAATAGGCACCCTTATCAAAACGGTCGTCCTTTTCGATAATTGTCTCTATTACTTTGTCAAATTCGGAGTGTTTCATGATTTATTGAAGCAATTTACGCAAGATATCATCAATCATTTTAGGGTTTGCTTTTCCTTTTGTAACCTTCATGACGTGGCCTTTCAAGGCATTAATCGCGGTGTCCTTACCGGATCTGAATTCCTCAACGGCTTTAGTATTACCCGCAATTGCTTCACCACAGATACGTTCCAGTTCTCCGGTATCAGAGGTTTGTTCAAGACCCTTTTCCTTAACAATGATGCTGGCAGCCTTGCCCGTTTGGTACATTTCGACAAACACTTCCTGGGCAGTTTGCTTAGAGATAATGCCGTCATCCACCAACTTAATTAAACCTGCAATCGCGTCCGGTGTGATTTTGCATTGTGTCACGGAAATTGTCTGTTGGCCTTCTATGGAAGAAAGCTCGCGCAGTAAATCGTTTGCAATGATGTTTCCGATGGCTTTTGGGTTGTTATGCTTTTCAATAGCCTTTTCGTAAAAATGGCATAATTCTTGAATAGGACAAAGAACAGATGTAATCGTGTAAGGAAGATCATATTGCTCCATAAAACGCCGTTGCTTGTCAAAGGGAAGTTCCGGGAGGGTGGATTGTATCGTTTCCTTCATTTCAGAGGAAATTTTAACCGGCATAAGATCAGGATCAGGGAAATAACGATAATCATGAGCCTGCTCCTTGCCACGCATAGAGCTTGTGTAACCCTCCTCTGCGTTCCAACGGCGGGTTTCTTGAATGATCTTTTCACCCGTCTTGATAGCTTGTATTTGGCGCTGTATTTCGTAGATAACGCCATTGCGTACACCGGAAATAGAATTGAGGTTCTTAATTTCTACCTTGGTGCCCAATGTGGTGGAACCAACGGGGCGTACGCTTACATTAGCATCGCAACGCATTTGACCCTTTTCCATATCACAATCCGCAACGCCCGCGTAGAGCATGCAGTTACGTAAGGCGGTTAGAAAAGCAAAGACTTCTTCTGCGGAACTCATGTCTGGCTCGGTGACGATTTCGATCAACGGTGCGCCCGCACGGTTGTAATCCACTAAACTATGGCCGTCCATGTGGGAAAGCTTACCAACATCTTCTTCTAAGTGAATGCGCGTCAGCTGCACATGGCGATGGACTCCCATGATGTTTCTAGAAGAACCCGGAAGCTCAATCTCAACACTACCTCCAAGACAGACCGGTTGGTCAAATTGGGAGAGCTGGTAGCCCTTAGGAGAGTCCGGGTAAAAATAGTTTTTACGATCCCATTTACAGATGTCTGCAATTTTACTGCCAAACATAAGGCCGACTTTAATCGTCTTGCGGATGGCCTCAGCGTTCAGAACGGGAAGCGTGCCGGGTAGGGCAAGGACAACGCCGTTTGTGAGGGTGTTGGGAGCTTCTCCATATTTGTAAGGAGCCCGGGTAAACATCTTGGACTTCGTTTTTAGTTGGACGTGGACTTCCAGTCCTATGACAGCTTCATATTCCATGGCTAGAAAACGCGATAAGCGAATTTATAATGTTGGGTGCAGGTTAACGTAATCATGCGCTTGTTCAAAGAAACGCGCGATCGATAACAGCTCTGATTCTTTATAAGGTTGGCCGATAATTTGCAAACCAATAGGGAAATTATTCTTTGTTTGACCACATGGGAGAGAGATTCCTGGTAGCCCCGCAAGGTTTAAGGAAACCGTATAAACGTCTTCCAAATACAACTTTAAGGGGTCACTTGTCTTTTCGCCTTTTTTGCAGGCAGGCTCGGGTGTGGTGGGTGTTAATAAAGCGTCTACTTTTTCAAATGCCTTTAGGAAGTCTTGCCGGATCAACGACCTTACCTTTTGCGCTCTTAAATAATAAGCATCATAATAACCGCTGCTTAAAACATAGGTGCCTAAAATAATACGACGTTTGACCTCAGAGCCAAACCCTTCACCACGGCTTTTCTTGAAGATATCAACCGCATTCGTAGCTGCTTTACTTCTGGTCGTGTAGCGGATGCCATCATAGCGAGCCAGGTTTGAAGAAGCTTCAGCAGGGGCGAGTATATAATAAACCGGAATCGCCAGCTCCATATGCGGCAGAGACACTTCCTCAATACGGCATCCTTGCGATTCATAAAATTTAATGGCTTTTTCTACCGCAGTCTTAATTTCCGGGTTAAGACCCTCGCCGAAATATTCACGGGGAACACCAAGAGTCCAAGGCCCTTTGGAATCGCGAGCGACCTTTGGGTAATCGGGAATATCTACCTTAAAGCTCGTGGAGTCACGTTTGTCATGGCTGGCAATAGTCTGTAGGAGTAAAGCGACATCATCTACACAACGTCCGAAGCCGCCGATTTGATCTAGTGAAGAAGCAAATGCCGCCAAACCGTAGCGACTAACGAGACCGTAAGTTGGCTTCAATCCAACGATACCGCAATGGGCAGCGGGTTGACGGATAGAACCCCCTGTATCACTTCCTAAAGCAATCATTGTTTGGCCTGCTGCAACTGCGGCAGCACTGCCACCACTACTGCCGCCCGGGACGTATTCGATACCCCAGGGGTTAGATGTAGTCTGAAAACCGGAGTTTTCCGTGGTGGAACCCATAGCAAACTCGTCTAAATTCGTTTGTCCCCATAAAACACTACCAGCAGCCTTTAGCTTTTCAGTAACATGGGCATCGTAAGGCGAAATATAATCCTTTAAGATTTGGCTAGCACAGGTCATAGGGCAGCCTTCACGCGCCATATTGTCCTTTAATGAAACAGGAATACCGTCCAATGGCCCCATGGTCTTTCCATCCTTGCGACGTTTGTCCGAAAGTTCTGCGTAGATGAGGGCATCATCTTTATCGTAGCTGATAAAGGACTTTAAATCGTTTTCGGTAGACTCTGTACGTGCAATAACGGCTTTGGTTAATTCGACAGACGAGATCTCTTTTTTGTTCAGCAGATGAACGACTTCGGAGACAGTCTTGTAATGGAGTTCGTTTGAGAGAGTTTCCATAGTTATAAATAGATGTAAAAATTAAAAGGATGACTATTCGACTACCTTAGGGACAACAATCTGGTGGTGGCTTTTTTGCGGCGCGTTCATCAAAGCTTGCTCAACAGTATACGGCACAGTTGTATGATCTTCATCCCAAACATTGTATACCGGAAAGGTATGGGCCATGGGCTCGACACCGGTAACATCTACAGCATTAATTTTATCGAAGAAACCTAATATTTTCTCAAGCCGGAACCGTAAATTATCCTTTTCCTCATCGGTCAGCGATATACGCGCCAGTTCTGCTAAATAATCAATATTAATTTCTTCTGCTTTTTCTGCCATAGCCAATCTTCTGTTAATGATTAGTAATTACCCTGAATCATATGCAGAGAGAACAGAAAGTCAATGCCATGTTGCGATGGCTTGTTTGGGGTAGCTAGAAGTACAGTTGATGAAAAACGAAAAAGGAGGAACCGGTATAAATACCAAATACCCCCTTTGATTTACGAAATTTATTTGATTTTTATTAAAGCCCGAAGAATCCACCCCAGCTGTCTTCTTTTAATTCAGCCTTTTTTGAAGAATTTGACTTTTTGAGTTCCTGGATAAAGTTGTTAAAAATCTCATTGAATTTCTTGTTATCAATTTGATCCTTTTTGGATACAATGCCTATGCTGCTAATCGAGGTTTCGGTTTTCTGTTTATACTCTCTTGCAATTGCTTTTTGCGTATTCTGAAATCTCGAATACAGGTTTAGCCAAAACTTATCTGTTTTTGTAAGTTTTTCGTTATTTTCTATTTTAGTCTTAACTTTATCACTTTTTATTTTTAACTTGCTGTTTAGTTGCAAGTTTCCGAAAAAGCTCCACAAGTTAATCAGCACCCCGACTTCTTTTGTCTCAATATCTTCAAGTAATTTAGGGAAGTTGATATTGTCCCTTGAAGCCTGTTCGAACAGAATGATCATGTTAAGCACATTTTTTTCGTTCAAGCTGTTCTTTTCGAAGACATTAAAGAAGTCCGTAACGGGGTCTTTAGTATATTCGGTGTATTTTTCGGTGACTAATTGAGTAATGTTGTTAAGCCCGGAGAACCAGCTAGATTCTTCTTCTTTCTTTTCAATCGTGACATTTTTTACAGTTTCTTTTTTCTGTATTTCAACCTTCTTTTCAATTTTCTTTTCGGTAGGAACCTTTACTTCTTCTTTAGTCTCGGTTTTCTTTTCGTCGATAGTAACGATTTTTTCATGATCATCTTCAGTAATATTTTCTTCGAGTGAGTAATTGTTAGACTCGAGAGCTGCTTTTGCTGTAGAATTTAACAAACTTATAGCCTCTGTATAAGAAATGCCTATTTCTTGAATTAAAGCCTTCTTAAGATCGTTAGAAATGTTTTCCGATTTTGTGTTATTGTACAGTGTTTCTATGTGGCCGAGCGTGTCGGTGTTATAATTCTTAATTTGCTTTATAATTTCTTTTCTAAGCTCACCCGACTCGTCATTGCGTATGCACTTAATTTGCTGGACGAAGTCGTTTACAGAGACATTTTTAGAGGTCAATGTTTTGATAATATCTGTTGCAGCCTTTTCCGATTTACTAATATAGTCTTTGTGAAACTGATTATAGCTTACTTCAATTTTTTCCTTAACGTTATCTAACGGCTTTACGATAAGTTCTTGAATTTTTTCATGCACGATTTGAGTCGTTTCCTCAATTTTATCTTTGGTTTCTTCAAGAAAATTGTCTAGCTGCGTTTTTTCTTTAACAACGATCGATTCTATTGGTTTTTCATCACCAATAAGGTCTGTAAGAGATTCTGCTTTTGTATTTTTGATGTTTGGGTTGGCAGGTATATGAGCTTCTTGTGTCCAATGAATATCATTGAATGTGAGGTATTCTTCTTTCTCGAATTCTACAAGTACGTACTCGGGATCATTGTTAATGAGGGTATAGTTTTCTTGTGTAGCAGAGCTATCTTCATCATTGATTTTAATACGTTTTTCAGTGACTAGATCTTGCTCAATAATTAGTCGGCTTAATGTTCCTTCAAATACGCTGCCTATTTGAGACTTCTTTAATCCAGCTGTTTGTTGGTTGAGAAGTATGGATCGTAGATCGCTTTTTGATACCTCCTTGGAACCTATTATTTTAGTATATTTTTTTTCAATAGTTATCTCATTGTTAGTGATGAAAGTATTAAAGTTTGCCTTGATAACCGTTAGATTATGTTTGATCTTCTTCCAGACTTCTAAGCTTTCCGGATTTTTATCCAAGTGCGACATGAGCTCAATTGTATTGAGTAACTGAGGGTCGTTTATGTTGTTGTAGATTAGTTGTAGATTTTCTGCCTTTAATCCTTGCAGATAAGTTTTCATTTGAGACTTATACGGAATGTCAGATGAAAGAGCGTTTATGATATTTGTTACATCAGAGAGCTCGCCTTTCTTGCTGTTTATATCGTTTTGGGTTAATACAGTTACTAGATCTTTTACAGTTATAGTGTTAGTCTTTATGGTTATAGGCTTAACATTGTATTCCGAGATGCTTTTCTGATTTTCGGTTTTAACAGATTTGCATTTTATGCCAAACAACCAAGCAATCCACGCAAAAAATCCTGTGGGTACGTTCTTCTTGTTAGCAGTCAGGTTTGTTACATTACTATTACTACCTTTATTATCTTCATTCTTTTGTTTCCTAAGAAGGAATTCTGCACTTGTTTGACTGTTGTTTCTTGAATTTCTTGATTTTTCCATGATAAATGCTTCACTAATTGAATATAAGCTATAATTATATTAAGTTATTAAATAATGTCAATATTAATTGTATTTTAGTTATAGTTTAATTATAGGCTCAATTTTTATGGTAGTTTTAAAATGCTTTGGGAATCCCGCACCTTTTCCTTGCAACGGAGGCCAATTGTGCCCAACATACTTGATTGTGAAAGTTACTGTCTATATTACACCGAAAAAGAATTTACTGGACCCGCAGGGTAACGCTGTGAAGCACGCTATGGAATCTTTGGGCTATTATACAAAAGGTGATGTCCGTATCGGGAAGGTCATTGAGTTTGATATGCATGATTTCGATGAGGATGCGCTTCAGAGCCCACGCGAGTTTTTGCAGGAATTAGATAAAATTTGTCGCGATTTCTTGTGCAACTC
The DNA here is from genome assembly GCA_001872735.1 of Verrucomicrobia bacterium CG1_02_43_26. Classification (NCBI taxonomy): domain Bacteria; kingdom Pseudomonadati; phylum Verrucomicrobiota; species Verrucomicrobia bacterium CG1_02_43_26. The sequence continues at coordinate 51,154 of MNWT01000007.1, forward strand.
CGTCATCGAAGATTACCGATTCGAAGTGGGCTCTGGAGAATAAAACGGCTCTAAACTAAAGATTTTTATAATGAACGTTTGTATAGTACAATTTCCGGGATCAAACTGTGATCAAGACATGTTCCATGCAGTTAAAGATGTCTTGGGTATTCCGGTTCGCATGGTATGGCATAAGGAGAAGAGCTTTGGAGGGGAATGTGATGCGGTTATTTTGCCCGGCGGCTTTTCCTTTGGGGATTACCTACGCCCGGGTGCGATTGCCTGTGTTTCCCCGATTATGAACGCATTGGCTGATTTTGCCAAACAAGGCGGCCGCATTTTGGGTATTTGTAACGGTTTTCAGATTTTGTGTGAAATGGGGCTGCTTCCTGGCGCGCTTGTGCGTAATAATTGCCAAGAGTTTCGTTGCCATACGCAGGGGCTAGCGGTACAGAATTCTACCCCTTCTTTTAATGTAGAGAAATTGGGCGAGCATATAGAGCTTCCCATTGCCCATGGTGACGGTAATTACCGCATACCAGGGAAGTTACTCGATGAGCTCGAGGCCCATAAGCAAGTCCTTTTCCGCTACTCAGGAGAACGAGGTAACCCCAATGGATCCTTAAACCAGATAGCTGGCATTCGAAACAGAGCCGGTAATATTTTTGGCATGATGCCGCACCCAGAAAGAGCTGTGGAGCCTATACACCCCTCCACTCATGGCATTTCCGTCTTAAAGGCATTCCTCAACTCCAAAATGATGTAAATCAGCGTTAAACATGATCATTAAAGAGAACAATCATTTAGAAACAGCCCTGAAATTAGGCCTTTTTGAGGACGAGTATTTTAAAATAGAAGAACTTATGGGCCGTGCGCCCAATATGGTAGAGCTGGGCATGTTTAGTGTCATGTGGTCTGAGCATTGTGCTTATAAGAACTCCAGACCTTTACTCAAGCTACTCCCCAAGGTTAAAAAAGATCCCGAGGCGCTAGGCCAGGTGCTAGTTGCCGCAGGCGAGGAAAACGCAGGTGTTATCGACATTGGTGACGGCTGGGCTATCTGTTTTAAAATAGAATCTCACAACCACCCCAGTGCGGTGGAGCCCTTTGAGGGAGCAGCTACCGGAGTAGGAGGAATTTTGAGAGATATCTTTACAATGGGTGCGAGGCCTGTGCTCTTAACGAATTCCCTTCGCTTTGGTGATTTATCTTCTCCTAAAACCCAAAAGCTTTTACGCGGGGTGGTTCATGGGATTGCTGCCTATGGCAATTGTGTAGGAATTCCTAACGTTGCTGGAGATACTTATTTTGATGCTTGTTATGAGGGTAACCCATTAGTGAACGCCCTATGTCTTGGTTTATTGAGACATGATCAAATTAAGCGAGGTGCCGCTACTGGAGTAGGGAATTTGATTTATTACGTAGGCCCGCCAACTGGACGAGATGGCATGGGTGGCGCTAGTTTTGCATCTAAAGTACTTTCCGCGGAAAGTCATAAAGACCGCCCAGCTGTTCAGAAAGGAGATCCGTTTATGGAAAAGCTCCTGATGGAATCTTGCTTAGAGTTAATGTCTGTTCCGGGGCTAGTTGTCGGTATTCAGGATATGGGTGCGGGAGGCCTTACCTGCGCGCTTTCAGAAACAGCTGCTCGGGGTGGGGTAGGGATAGAGGCTGATATCAGCAAAGTCCCTCAACGGGAAACCGGGATGACACCTTTTGAGATCATGCTTTCAGAAAGCCAGGAACGTATGTTGGTTGTCATTGAAAAAGGCAGGGAGAGAGAGATTGAATCCATCTTTACTAAATGGGATCTCCATGCTGTTTGCATTGGTAAGGTGATAGAAGAACCTATTTTGATTGTAAAACACGGTAAGGAGACGGTTGCTCGGATTACGCCAAGCTCTTTAGTAGAAGAAGCCCCTGTATATGAAAGAGACGTTACTGAACCCAAAGACTTAGCAATTGATCGTAAATGGGATCCCAAATCCATTCCTGATTTAGATGCAAAGGGTATCGAAAAAACACTTATTGATATACTCTGCCACCCAACAATCGCCGATAAACGCTGGATATGGCGCCAGTATGACCATATGGTGCTTGCGAGCACAGTGGTTGAGCCCGGATCTGACGCCGGCGTCGTGCGCTTACGTGTGGGCAACGGGCATGAAAAATATTTAGCCATATCTAATGACTGTAATAATAGATACTGTGCCCTTGATCCGTATAAAGGCGCGCAAATAGCAGTTCTTGAGTGCATAAGGAATCTTACTTGCTCAGGTGCAAGGCCCTTGGGGATGACTAATAATCTTAATTTTGGTAACCCGTACAAGAACGATGAATACTATTACTTAAAAGAGAGTGTTCGTGGACTTGCGGCTGCGTGCGAATTTTTCGATATACCGGTCGTGGGAGGGAATGTCAGTTTATATAATGAGCATGCTGATACCGCCATTGATCCAACCCCCGTTGTTTCCATTGCCGGCATCATTGATAAAAAAGAACACATCATACAGCAACGCATTCAGCGAGGCGATGAAGCCTTGATCCTTCTGGGCGGCTGGCCGGATGAGCTTGGCGGAAGTTATTTCCTGAAAGTTGTTCATGACTTGAACGTAGGCGAAGTTCCTCAAGTAGATTTAGAGAGGGCGGTTCTATTGCATGCGTTTGTCTTAGACCAAATTGAAAAAGGCGTCATTGAAGCGGCTCATGATATTTCTGAAGGCGGCCTCTTAGTCGCGGTCATAGAAATGATTTTTCGAAAAGGCCAATTTGGGATTGATTTAGATCTCACGCAAGCCACTAGTATGCGTAAAGATGCTCTCTTATTTGGGGAAAGCCAGAACCGCATCATTATCGGCTGTAATGCGGGTAACGTTTCCCGTATTCTAGAAGCAGCTAAAGCGATAAATCTTCCGGCCAACTTATTGGGCTTGGCTAACCAATCCGGGGAGATTAATTTGAATTTAGGTAAAAGCAATCACGTTTCCTGGAATACACATGAACTCAAAAAACGTTGGCGCCTTGTGCTACCAGCCATCATGGACGAGCATCTTTAGAGATAAATTTTTATAATGTCAGACCAAATAAAGCATGAGTGCGGAATAGCCATGATAAGGCTTTTAAAGCCTCTCAGCTATTACCATGAGAAATATGGCACTGCGCTTTATGGTTTTCGAAAATTATTTTTATTGATGGAGAAACAGCACAACCGCGGCCAAGATGGCGCGGGTATCGGTTGTGTGAAATTAAATGCTCCGATAGGGCGGCGTTACATGTTTCGCAGAAGGGACATGAATGAAAACTGCCTCACATACATCTTCAATAAATGCTTGCGAGAGTATAACGAGTTAGTACGCAAGGGCAGAATTCAACGCGATAACCCGGATTCGGTAAAAGATTTTTTCCCCTTCGGGGGTGAAGTTCTGTTGGGGCACTTACGTTACGCTACCTCAGGATCTCGTTCTCAAAGCAGCTGTCATCCCTACTTTCGCCGCAGTAATTGGATTACCCGTAACCTTCTCCTCGCAGGTAACTTTAATCTCACGAATGTTAATAAGCTCAACGAAGAGCTTGTGAGCCGAGGCCAGCATCCGATCTTTGATACCGATACACAGACCATATTGGAGCGTATAGGATCTCATTTAGACGAGGCTCACGGCCGCATATACCGTGAAATGAAAGCACGGGGTGTTCCTGGAGAACAGATCACAGAGATCATTAGCAAAGAGCTAGATCCCGCTTCTATTATTAGAGAAGCCACTCAAGATTGGGACGGTGGCTACGTCATTGCCGGTCTCATTGGTAATGGTGATGCCTTTGTGTTTAGGGATCCGCTAGGCATACGCCCGTGCCACTATATTATCAACGATGAAGTGATTGCGGTTGCTTCTGAGCGCGTACCCTTGATGACTATTTTTGGAATTGGCGCAGAGCAGGTTCAAGAGCTCAAGCCAGGCCACGTATTTGTGATTAAAAACACGGGTAATTCCTACGAAGTTCCCTTTGCGGAAAAGCAAGAACCCCAAAAATGCTCTTTTGAGCGGATTTACTTCTCTCGAGGAAACGACCCCGAAATCTACCAAGAACGCAAATCGCTGGGAGCTTGCTTAGCAAAGCCCTTAGCCGAGCTTGTTAATTATGATTTCTCCAAAACAGTTTTTGGCTATATACCCAATACTGCAGAACCCGCCTATAATGGCTTACTCGAAGAACTGCGGCTACTGCGCCGCCAAGAGGTTAAAGAGCAGATTTTAAAAGCCGCAAAAAATGATGATTTAAATGACGCGCTCTTAGATGAACTCATTATGGCAAATTGGCCGCGTGCCGAAAAAATAGCGCTTAAGGATATTAAGCTACGCACATTTATCAGCCAAGAAAAAGATCGCATTAACCTCGCCTCGCACGTCTATGATGTCACTTACGGGATTATCAAAGAAGAGGACACCTTGGTATGCGTGGATGACTCGATTGTCCGCGGCACCACGCTTAAAGAATCCATTCTACACATTCTTTCCCGCACGAACCCAAAACGAATTATCATTGCATCTACTGCGCCTCAAATTCGGTACCCGGATTGCTATGGCATCGATATGTCTGAGCTCGGCAAATTTATCGCGTTCCAGGCGACGATAGCGTTATTAGAAGAACAAGGGAAATCGGCCCTTATACACGAGGTTTATCAACAATGCCTTGCTCAAAAAGACCTTCCGGCTAACCAGGTTAAGAATGTTGTTCAACGCCTCTATGAGCCTTTTTCACCGCAAGAAATTTCAAAAAAAATCGCGGAACTGGTGTATCCTGCAGATAACGGTTGGACTGGCCAATTGGAGATCGTTTTTCAAGGGATAGAAGCTTTGCGTGCCTCTATTCCGGATCATACCGGAGATTGGTACTTTACGGGGAAATACCCTACGCCCGGAGGCCAAGTTGTTTTAAACAAAGCATTTTTAAATTACTACGAAAAGAAGCAAGGTCGTAGCTATTGAGTTCTTAAGCCTAAAATTTAGGAGTGATCTCGGCTAAATTATTTGTTATAAATAGTGAAGAGATGCCTCTCGCCTGATCTCCTATGGAAACCCCTCAAACCCTCAGTACACGCGATTCTCCCATCGTTGGGAAATTGTATACCTTTCCAGCGCGCGTTGAGTATGTAGAAGGCTTGCGACGAGAGTTTACCCATTTCCTGAAATATTTGGGCATAGAGGGCGGAGATCTCGAAAGCTGGAAGCTCGTTTTTTCGGAAGCAGTTGTTAATGCGGTTCTCCACGGCAGCAAGGAAGATCCGTCTAAACAAGTCACGGTAGACTGGAGTGCCCGTGGGGATGAAGTATGGCTAGAAGTCATAGATTGCGGTCATGGCCCTGCGATTGAAACGACCCATCAACCCGGTTTGCCAGATGATCCCCTAGCGCAGAGTGGGCGAGGTCTTTATATTATCAAGCAGTTTTGTAATTCGTGGCAACATTGGTATGGCTCATCCGGCTATCGCCAGGTTTTGATTAGAAAACAGCCTGAAATTATTGCAAACGACCCTAGTCAGAAAATTATTGATTCCACGATCGAAGAGCTTGCGCAGTGCTATGAGAGTTTAGCTGCCTTTCACCATTTGGGGAGAGCGCTGATCGATGCGGACTCCGTTTCCAATTTCATCGAAAATGCAATTCAGGATATTTCGCGCGTTGTGCCTAATAATGGTGTTTTCCTCTATTTTGGAAAAGCCCTTAACCCCACATTATTAAAAGATCTGCAACAGATCTCTTACTACAAATCTGTTGATGAAGGCGATATACCCAACATTGTTATCGAAGAAGGACAGGAGTTTATTTGGGAAAAACCCTCTGAAATAACAAAAAACTCCAGCCTTTACGGTTTTAACTGCGGTATATGTTGCCCTATACGAGCTTCCCAGCAAATTTTAGGGACCCTTACAGTCGCTTGTAGTAATGAAAAACACTATATCAATGCTTCAGATCTTAATACCGTGCGTACATTTGCGGATTTATTTGGCATAGCAGTTGCACACGAGAACAATACAATCATGCGTAGCCGTGAGCAAAGGGCTCTGCAAGAGCTTGAAATTGCATCGGAAATACAGAAGACCCTCCTTCCTATTCCTGAGATTAAGGAACAAAATCATTGGAGACTCTTTGCTCAACGTAAAAGTGCGAGAGAAGTTTCCGGTGACTACGTTGATGCTTGCATTGGTAGCCATGGTGAACTTTATTTAGCGATCGTAGACGTTATGGGTAAAGGGGTTTCTGCTGCTTTTCTGGCAGCCGTTATGCGGACGGCACTCCATATTGCCACGCGCAATCTTACCGGCCTCAATGAGTTGGTTAATATGTTTAACGAGACCCTTCGCGCACAGATTGGTGATCTTACGATCTTTGCAACCTGTGCGGTGGTTATGATTCCCCCTTCTTTGGATAGAGCCTTTATTATCAATGCAGGACATTGCCCCGTGCTTTTCTTTAGAAACAATTCCCTGTTTAAGCAATTTGAGCCCTCTGGCCCACCTCTTGGACTATTTGATGATATTAACTATAAAGTTGATGAAATAGACCTGCACCCGCACGATTCTTTTCTGATGGTCACCGATGGCCTTTATGAAGTTGAGACCGCAGGGAAAATCTGGGGCTGGGATAATCTTGTTAATTTTATACAATCAAGGGGTGTGTCAGATCCAAAAGAACTTTGGGATGAACTTCAACAAGTGATCAATGCGGCAAGTCCAGATCGTGATACCGGTGACGACCAAACAATCCTCCATTGGGAATATACTTCTAAATTGTAATATATGGATAAAATTTTGATTGCAGATGATGACCCCTTTATGGAAAAGCTCTTAGAGTTTACCCTGAAAAAAGCTGGATTTGGGATCATCGCTTGCCGTGAAGGTAATTCGGTAATCCAACGTATTTTAGACGAAAAGCCTGTTCTCATCATTCTCGACCTCATGCTTCCGGGCCGTTCCGGTTTGGAATTGATAGGAGATATACGCGCTAATCAGTCTATTGCACGCCTTCCTGTTATTTTTGTTACCGGCCAAGGTAAGGAAAGTACACGAAATCAGTTAACCCAAGCAGGCGCATCCGCAGTATACACAAAACCCTTTAGCCCAACGGCTTTAATTGCAATGATCAAAAAACTTCTTGCTTGAATATACTTTCATATTAAACCATAATAAGTGTTAGGGTAAGGTACCCCCAACCTTCTTTACAAGAAAATGCCTACGGATCCCAATAAAGAAATTTCAACCATCCTAGAGTCTGTCCAAAAGGAGCTCTTGAATGATGAGCATTTGGAGGTATTGAATATGATTGCAGAGGGTTCTCCCTCAACTTTTTTTAATGACCTTAAAGACACGTTTAAAAGAGAATGGTCTGAGAGTATGTCCCGTTTACAAAAAGCTTGTGAGGTTTCAGATAGCACAGAAGTCCGTAAAACAGTACATTACTTAGCCGGCAGTAGTGCCAATCTTGGTCTCAAGCGTTTGCATGGTATATGCTGCACCATAGAGCAGAATATAGACGAAAATAATTTTTCTGCCTATAGCGTTTGCCCGGAGCATTTGCAGGAAGAATACCTGATATCTATGAAAGCCCTCGAGGATTACATAGATCAGTTGTAGAATTATTCTTTGGTTTTTGGGAGGGTGAAAGTCCCTATATGCTAAGAAAGCTCTCTGCTATCTTTAATCACTTGCAACCAAATATCCCTTAAATAGAACAAGGTTCGTAAGATTTCTTTTTGCATGGGAGCGGCAAAGGAAGCACTTGCTAGTGGTACCTGTTGAAGATAGGACATGCAAATATTAATCGCACTGAGCACAAACTTACCATGACAAACACACGCAGAATATTCTGTGTCATTCAAGAATTGAATAGCCATCACAACATGGTGGTGAGCCATAATGAGTGATTGCGCAAACTTCCAGTTCCCTTTATGAGTTAGCCCTTTGGGTTCCTGGTCTAAAAATGTTCCCCAACAAGAATGTACATATTGGAGGAGTCCACAAGTGGATACAAACAACGGATGCCTATGGATGGAGTAGGGGTCGGATGACGCTTCAGCAAATGCATCAAATTCACCCTCACCGAAAGATTCATCCTCGTCATCATCATCTTCATCAAGATTGAAATTCGCTTCTACGATATAAAGTTCTTTCGCAGGCCCTTGCATGGAAGGGTTTGCCCAGCCCATAGCCTTGAAAGTCTCTTCTAGGCAATTTTCACTGGCCTTAAGTTTTGAATAATGAGTAAGAAAACGGGCTATTTCAGAATTACTTTCCTTAACGTAGCTTTGCCAATCAAACTCACTCCACTGTGAACCTGCTTCCTCTTCAAATTCAAAATCGCCGTCGTGGAAGTTTTCATAATAATTATACATAATCGATGGCTAAGCTTTTTGTAAGGCTTTATACGTTAGATTATAATACTACATTACCCCCACACTATAAGCAAGTACAAATCCTAATAATTTAGCCCAGATCCGGTAGAAGCTTGAGATACTCGATTAATTGGTTTTTTGCTAAGATTTTTCCTTTACCTAACAATAATTATTCGATTACACTGCACCCACATGAAGTCGACTATTTTTCACCTCGAAGCCTATATCAGTGGCCACGTCCAGGGCGTTGGTTTTCGTTACACAACTTACCAAATCGCTAAGGGTTTTGATGTGACAGGCCAAGTGAAAAACCTCGATGACGGCCGTGTCTGGCTGGAGGTGGAGGGCGATGAGGGCGAGGCCAAAGCCTTTCTCGATGCGATTAAAGAACACATGCGCCATTATATTAAAGACGTAGAGGTAATCACCACCGGCCAAGTTAAGCGCCGTTCGGGCTTTATTATCTCGTAGTTTTGACTTTTTTGAGCGCAAGCCGTTTTACCTTAGTGGGATACAGAAAAAGTTTGCATAAGCGGGTGTTATGGGCATTATAAATATTTTATTTTTATAAGCGGAGCTTCCCCGTGTCATGGGGTTCGTGAAGCAATTATCCAGTACATATGTATAATACCAGCTCTTAAAAAGATGAAGTTTACAAAAACGGTTGTAACCGCAGGTTTGGCGATGTTTTCCATGTTCTTTGGGTCAGGAAACCTGGTTTTTCCGGTACTGATGGGAACTCAAACATTAGATAAAGCGCCTTTCGCAGCGGCGGGGCTTTTTCTAACGGGGGTACTTGTCCCGTTTATTGGATTGATTAGTGTCATTATGTACGCTGGGGATCGCAAGCGTTTTTTTTCCTGCATAGGAGTATGGCCTGCTTTTTTCCTCACGTTCGTTACGTTGTCCTTGATGGGGCCTTTTGGGGTGCTTCCGCGTTGCATCATCGTTGCATACGGTGGTATACAGCTTTTTATGCCGGATTTTTCCTTTAAAATCTTCGCTGTTATTTTCGCTGTTTTAACATCTTTAGTTATCTGGAAGCATGACAAAATTATCCCCATTTTAGGGCGGGTTTTAACCCCTTTTCTAATAGCAGGTGTCGGGGCTATTATTTTTATGGGCTTCTTTTATGGAAAGCCTGCTGAACCAACAGACTTAAACGCTTTGCGCTCCTTCAGTCAAGGTTTGCTAGAAGGTTACCAGATAATGGACTTGTTGGCGGCATTCTTTTTCGCCGCGACTGCGGTCGGTTACGTAAGTGTTCACTTAACGCCTTCAGACAGCCCAAAACTGCTGCCAAAGTTAAGTACTTATTCCAGTATTATTGCGATGATTCTTTTGGGGCTCGTTTACGTTGCATTTGTCATTTTGGGAGCTCGCTATGCCAATGATTTACAAGGGATTCCAGCCGAACAGCTCTTGGCGGCTATTGCTGGCTATACGATGGGAGAGTTCGCAATCCCCATCATTAGCATAACCATTGCATTGGCTTGCTTGACGACAGCAACCGTTCTGACAATGCTCTGGGCAGATTTCTTAAGCGTTGATATCACAAAGGGTCGATTGCCAAGGCACCCTGCTATCATTATTACACTGGGGATAGCCTTATTAGTTTCTTTCCAAGGGTTCGAGTCTATCCGTGGATTCTTGGGGACCATTTTGCAAGTGGCCTATCCGGCGCTCATTACACTTGCGTTGGCCAGCATCATTAAAAAATGGTTCTCTATACGTAAAAACATCGCTGGTTGGGCCTTTTGGGGTGCTTTAGCTGTGTCCCTCGGTTTTTATTACTTATAATTCAAATTTATAAACGATGCGCTTTACGAAGACAGTTGTAACCGGTGGATTGGCCATGTTCTCTATGTTCTTTGGTTCTGCCAATCTGGTTTTTCCCGTATCTTTGGGAACGGAGACGCTTTCTAGTTCCTACTTTGCCGCTATAGGCCTTTTTCTAACCGGTGTGATTGTCCCTTTTATCGGGTTAATGAGCATCATTTTGTATGCTGGGGATCGCCAGCGGTTTTTTGCCTACACGGGTAAAGTTCCTGGTTTTCTGTTAGCATTTACAATGCTCTCCCTTCTGGGACCCTTTGCTGTGGTTCCCAGATGTATTGTCGTAGCTTATGGCGGGGTACAGCTATTCATGCCTAGCTTGGGACTATTGCCGTTTGCTATAGGTTTCTGTTTGCTAACCTTACTGGTTATCTGGAAGCATGATAAAATTATCCCTATCCTTGGTCGTGTTTTAACACCTCTGCTCATACTCGGTGTGGGGATCGTTATCGCTATGGGGATGATCAAGGGTGGAGCTCCTATAGAATCTGACTTATCGGGCGTACAAGCCTTTAAAATAGGTTTGTTTGAGGGTTATCAGACGATGGATTTGTTAGCGGCTTTCTTTTTCGCGGCAACGGTTGTTGGTTATGTAAACGTCCACTTGACGGCTACAGAAAGCCCCCGACTTTTGATCCGTCTAAGCAGCTATTCCAGCATCATTGCAATCTCTTTACTGGGGTTGGTTTATTTTTTCTTTGTCCTTTTAGGAGCCAAATATGCGCCCTTATTACAAGGGGTTGCGCCCGAACAACTCCTCGCAACAATTGCGGGTCATACCATGGGCAAGATAGCTATACCGGTTGTCAGTATTACGATTGCGTTAGCTTGTTTAACAACGGCTACTATTTTAACGATCCTGTTTGCTGAATTTTTGTCCAGTGACATCATGCGTGGCCGATTAAACCGACATCCTGCAATACTGATTACGTTAGCGATTGCGCTCCTAGTGTCGCTACAAGGCTTTGGGGCAATCAAGCTCTTCCTCGCTTCGGTGCTCACATTTGTTTATCCCGCAGTGATTGCGTTAGCGGCAGGAGGAATTATCCGGAAGCTTTCCAATATTAAGTTCAATCTTGGTGGCTGGGCTTTTTGGAGCGTTTTAGCGCTCATGGCAATATTGCGGTTTCTTTAGTTTGCTAATCAGGATAAACCAAGGACTTCTTCTTGATGGTAGGCGCCATTTTGTACGGCGGTGAACTGCCAGGAAGGTTGATCGAGAAGCTCAGGTTTTTCCGTGCCGGTGCAAATAATTTGGTAACGGTCATCTAACGTTTTCCAAAAGGCTTCTCGCCGACGTGAATCCAGTTGCCCTAAAATATCATCTGCCAGAATAACGGGTATAATGCCCTTCTTTTTCTCAAAATAAGCTACCTGAGCTAACCGTAGGGCGATCACAAGTGTCCTTTGCTGGCCTTCTGAGGAAAATTGCTGTGCCTTATTGGATTGTAGGCGAAAGAGGAAATCATCACGGTGGGGACCTTTTTGCGTGGCCTTCATAATGTAGTCTCGTTCTCTGCTTTTTTGTAAAACAGCCAGCATGTGTTCGGGATCCTGAGCTTCTGTATTGGGTTGATATTGGAGCTGGGGGAGCTCCTCATCTATAGAAACAGAATTATGGTAGCTTTCCAGAAGCTCGTTAAGCTCTTGCAGTGCCTGTTGTCTTTTTCGGATAAGGACAACGGCATCCTGAGCCAATAACGCATCAAATGCTTCCAGGGCAGCGATATTCAGTTTTTCATGGCGAAACAAAGCGTTACGTTCCTTTAACCCCTTATGGTAACGCAATAAGGCGGTCAAATACTCCCTGTCCGTTGCGGCAAGAGAGAGATCCAGAAAGCGTCGACGAAGGAGGGGAGCCCCGCGCACTAAATGGATGTCCTCTGAGGAAAAAGCAACGGTTGGGAAAATGCCAATAAAATCCGAATTTTGCCGCACAGGATTTTGGTTAAACTGCAATGTCTTTCCCTTAGGCGTAATATCTATTCTGACCTCACACTCGCCTTCAACTTCATGCTCTATTTTGTAATAGAGCGAAGCCATCGTCTTACCATGTTGAATGAGTGTATTACTCTCGTGTGTACGAAAAGACCTCAGTGCGGTCACGAAATTCAGCCCCTCTAAGAGGTTTGTTTTCCCTTGGCCGTTCTTGCCATAGAAATAGGTATTCTGAGACAACGGTACAGCAGCGAAGTCTATATTCCTATATTGTTGTGCTCTGATTTCTATGAAGCGCATTGTTAGATTAAACCCCGGCTAGTATTCTAAAGGTCAATAACGGTGCTTTGCGAGCCTGAACCGCTTTGATTCAACTCTTCCCAAACAGAAATAAATCCCTCCAGTAAATCCTTCCAATCATCCTCCGTTGTCTGCCACCCGGAGCTGACTCGAATAAATCTTTTGGCTTCTTCATCCGTATATCCCATAGCCGACAGGACAGGCGAGCTTGCTTCTTTTTTAGAAGCGCAGGCAGACCCCGATGCCACACAAAATCCGCGCTTACTGAGTTGTGCGATCCAGCGCACGTTATTAAATTTAGGCATAATGAGCCCAACGGTGTTCCATACTCGAGAGGAATCCTGGCCAACAATCCTTGTGCCAGGTATTTCCATGCAAATTACTTTCTCAAACGAAGTTTTCTGTATCTCAAAAAGAAAAAGATGCTTTTCGATATAAGACCTACATGCTTGGTAAGCTGCCACCATAGCAGCAATTGCGGGGTAGTCTTCAGTTCCGGAGCGGTGCCCCATTTCTTGCCCGCCACCCACTGATATCCTAAACTGCGTAAAATTGTCAGGTATCTTAAGAAAACCGACTCCCTTTGGCCCGCCAAATTTATGGGCGCTACCTATAATAAAATCGCACTTGCCAAGTTCTCCTAGGGGCAGCTTCCCTATCCACTGAGAGGCATCGCATAAAAAAAGAATACCCCGATTTTTGCAGAGGCGAAGGACTTCTTCCCATGGCTGCACAATACCCGTTTCATTATTTAAGGCCATCAGCGCGATCAATTTTGGGCGCTTTTTTTCGATAAAACCATAAAGATTATCCAGATCCAATGTACCGTCTTTTTTTATCTCTAAATAGTGTGCACGGCTGCCCAAATAATATTTAGCTGATTGGTAGACGGCGGAATGCTCTATTGTAGAAACGCCTACAAAGGTATCCTTGTCTAACGTGTGTTTAAAGTGCTCAAATAACGCATTAGCTGCTTCAGTTGCCCCTGAGGTGAATATAATAGATCCTTTTTCGCAACCAAGCTCATCGGCCCAGAATTCACGTGCCGCTTCCAGTAAGTTGTGTACCTGAGCGCCTTCTCTATAGGGACTTGAAGGGTTATACCAATGATTATCTTGTGCTTCTAGGAGCGCTTTTCGAGCCGAAGCATTTAGAGGTGTTGTCGCATTATAGTCGAAGTACTTCATGGGACCCTCAAGATCTGGCCAACTCTTAAGCTATGGGGGCTGGAAAGGGTGTCCTGATTCTCTTCAAAAATTTCATGCCAACGCGCTGATGTTCCGTAGACCTTTGTGCTAATAGTTGAAAGGGTGTCCCCGTAGTCAACGGTGTAGAGCTTTTGCTGCTTAATTTGGAGCGCCTTCTTTTCCGGTTTCGGGGTAAAAATATTTTCTTTAGGTTTTTGTTGCGTTTCCTTTTGGGCAAAGGATGCGGGATTACTCAACTGACGTTTTGCAGCCGCTAATTGTTTCTTCAAATCAATATTTTCCTCACGCACTTGTTGTAAGAGCTCTAACAGATCAAGACGCTTGTCTTGACCCAACACAGAAGGCCCGGGGAAAGATTTTACAAACTCACGTTGGCCCGTTTCGATCATCTGCCGTACGATAGGGGATTGTTCTGCATTTGGCTTAAATTCCAAATATTTTCTAAAGTGATAAATCGCGGAAATCGGATCCTGTATATGTTCGAGATAAATCCTCCCTGCCTCCAGATGGCTTTCTGGGGAAATGTGGTGGTGCTCAATAACTTTTAAAAAAGAAGCTAAGGATTCCCTGTAGCGTCCATCCTGATAGAAATGTTTTCCGCGGCGGTAATTTTTATCCTCTGTTTCATTAAACCCCAGTGAACTATTTTGTGAACAGCCGGAAAGCAGGATAATAGCAGCGAACGCTATCAAACAAAATGATTTATAAAACTTCACAATTGAACTACTCTTTAAACTAACCAACACATTAACAGGGTCTTATATAACCCCATTATTGGCAATAAAAATGTGCATAGGAGAGGGTGTAACAGTGCTTCAGTTATTCACTTTATCTATAAGATTCTGTCGTTCCTCGGCCGAGTTCAAACTCGAAGTGCAACACATGCGGAGTTAAAGTTAAAGAGTTTTAAGGAACCGGAAGAAAAAAGCAAGAAAGATTCCATGGGCGATAAGTAGTGGAGGGATTTCCTTGGAGTGTGGTTGATTCTAGCCATGAAGGTCTGAACTTGGGCGGCGGTGACATCATTTTCGGTAAAATGTTTAGGAATATAACGGCC
>MNWT01000008.1 GCA_001872735.1 Verrucomicrobia bacterium CG1_02_43_26
TAAATTATTTATTTTCATAGAAACAGGTTGAATTAAACGCTTGTATAGATAACACAAGTAGAGGCGCTGGATAACCCATAATTAAACTGCTTTGCACTTGTATTGTCGAATACTATACTTGTTTATTGGGCACACCCAATTTGATATAAGTGAGATGAAAGAAGCCGGTCTAAGACCTTTCCTCTAGGAGGCTTAACCAAGGGAGCTTTGCTATACACGAGGCAGTGCTTCCCCCATCAATGTGAATCAAACCCAGTCCTTAAAATATTCAACAAACCAGTCTATCGCAAACTGCCGGAACGTCTGAAAGGTTTCTGAGGAAAAAATAAACCAAAGCAGACCTCCCATTAAGGCAATTGTAAGGATCACCGGGCTAACATAATCTACACCTGAATGCGTATGACCCTTATGTATTTTCTTCCTCGCATGGTGAAAGTATAGCGCATTGCCAAATAGCCCGGAAAGGATCCATATCGTATTCGGATAAAAGAAAGAGAGCACGACAAAAGCAAACGAATAAAAGTACATCTTTCTATACAGAAACCATAACACCCCCAACAAGCAGGCAGACCAGTTCCAACTCGGAAAACGGGTATTACCGATGTTTCGCTCATATAGATTAACGTAGTATTCCGTGCGCTTTTTGTCTGCTTCCGGTTCATTTGGTTTCCGTTGGACAAACGCCTTTATTTCCGCAGGGGTGAGGTAAGTGTTTTTCATCACTAAAAGGGGCTTTGCATATTGTTTTTTGGCCTAATACATGCTATATTTAAGATGTTATGGAAGAAAAAGGAAAAAGGCTACTGCAAAAGCGCAAATTGTTGACTCCAGAGCAATACAGGGTATGTCGTCAAAAGGGAACAGAGCCCGCCTTTAGCGGCAAATATTGCAATCACCACGAAAAAGGCAAATACAAATGTACTTTCTGTGGCGCGCCGCTTTTTTCAAGTGATACCAAATACGATTCCGGTACAGGTTGGCCCAGTTTTAGCAAACCGGTTGCAGACGATGCCCTTATTACTGCGGAAGACCATTCTTTTGGCCTAGAGCGTACAGAAGTCATGTGCAAAAAATGTGGCTCGCATATGGGACATGTATTTAAAGATGAACCCGATACCGAAAAGAAATCACCTACAGGCATCCGTTATTGTGTAAACTCTTTAGCGCTCGAGTTTGAAGCCGAAAAGTAAGGTTACTAGCTCGTCTTGCGCATTCTCGGCAAAAACAAACTCAACAGAACACTCACGCCTACAATAATGACAAGCATTGATAATGCGTAGGTGAATTGCTCTGTCGTATAAATTCTAACGCCATGCTCGTTCATGGCGCCATCCCATTTAATATCCAGTCTAAAGCCAACCAAATGCTGGATAATAGCGCCTCCTAACATATTAAAGGTGTTAACAAAACCGATAATTAAGCCGGTATTGTAGGTTGTTGCCCCGGAAACTGCTCCGGTGAAGCACATCATCTCTGCTCCACCGCAGAAACCGATAAGCAGTAGCGCTACCGATAGTGTAATTGCGCCCATCGCTGGCCCGTACAAGATCATAGAATAAAGCACGAATAGTGAGATTATGCAGATCCGTATGCCCAGGTTCAGGATGCCTTTTTTCTCACAATATCCGGGCATGATAAGGCAACCAATAGCAAGCCCCACGTAAAGGAGCATAATAATTTGGGCCGCCTGGCCTTTTTCGAAGCCAAATTTTGTAATAAAGAAGGCCGTTCCCCAAAGGTCTGCTAATACGGACAAGGGTGCATATAGGCCGATAGAAAGAAGCGCAAAGAGCACCACACGCCAGGTCGTCATGACTTGTCCAATTTGCTTAAACAGCCTTTCAAACGAGAAATTTTTTTCGTGCGGCACGTCTTGCGCATAACGTGGAAGTAGCTTGTAGGCTATCAAAAATATAGCCAACCCTACTGCCGAACATACTACGACGGCGTTTCGCCAATGGGTGGCTTCTACGAGCAGGACTAATGGCTTACCCGCGGTTAAGGCTCCAAATGTGCCGAGTGTCAGGGTTGTTCCGATAAAAAACCCGCGCTTGCCGGGCGCAAAATGGTCTGCCGCCACTTTGAGGGCTCCCATAAACGCGCTCGCTGAGCCTGCTCCTATCAACAGTCGGCTTAATTGCGCAACCCACACTTCCTCTGCCAACCCAAACAGAAATGAGCCAATTGTGCACACAGCAATTGAGAATAGAATCACTTTTCGTACCCCTACCCTGTCTAACAGTATACCAAGGGGGATTTGTAATAAGGAATACGCATATAGGTAATAAGCCCCAAAGGTGCTAAATTGCTCCGCGGTTAAGGTAAACTCGTGCCGCAATTCTTCTACCATCACGCCGGGAGTAACCCGCAAGACGTACTGGAATAAATAAAATATAGAAATGGCAGCCCAAGCAAAAAATGCCTTTCGATCTTTCCTGGAAGATTGTGTATTACTCACTTAAACAGTAAATCAAAGCTCGTTAGCAGAGTCAATTTCGGTTTACATATCGAAGCTGTCGGGCAATAACTCGCTTATCTTCGTTCGCCAAATCTTATCTTTTGTTGCGTTAGATAAAATAATAGGAATATCCTTTATCGTTTCAGCAATCACCTGCCGACAAGCTCCACAGGGCGTTACAACCTCTTTAAATGCGTTGTCTTTACTCGATGCTATTATCGCAAGCAGCTTAAAGTCTCTTAGCCCCTGAGAATAGGCGCTAAAGATGGCGGAACGTTCCGCGCAATTTGTCAGCCCATAAGAAATGTTTTCAACATTTACACCGGTAATGATTTGGCCATCAGCGCATAGCAAAGCTGCCCCAACACTGAAATGAGAATACGGGCAGTAGGCATTTTGTTTCGCAGATTCGGCAGCGCTGAGGATTTCTTTCTCAGTAGGGCTGAGTTCGTTAATCGTAACGGTTTCCATTCTTAATGAATGAAATGAATCGTTAGCGGGTAACGATATCGCTTGCCATTACTAGCATTGATCATCGCAATCAGGACGAATATCAGCCAAGTCAGGAAAATAATCGGTAATAGGATGTACCCGATCAATACATATACCAGGGCGAGCGAAATCACCAAATATATGAAAATGGTAATATTAAAATTGATTGCCTCTTTTGCTTGATCATCGACATAGGCCGATGTATCGCGCTTCAGTACCCATACGATAAAGGGCCCAATAATCCCTCCCAGTACTGGAATGAAAAATTGTAGAAGGGCACTGGCGTGAGCAATCATGGCCCAATTTTTTTCAAAGGGCTCCAAATGTTGACATTCTTCGTATTTATCTAGCTTTTTGGGGTCGTCCATGTAATTAACAAGGTAAAAGTTAAATCGTGAGGGGGGGGTAAAACGATCTTAACTAATACTAAATTTTCCGATATTGAAAATCAACACTTTTAGAATATTAATAACGCCTAAAAACGATGCTTATTTTTTTTCGCATACGCGGCTTCTATGTATTTGTATAGTTGCTCTCCATCTTTTTCTGCCTTCCTAGCACAATATTCTGCGTTAATAAGATCCCCCTTTTCTAAAAATTTACTGCCTAGATTAAGATAAAGATCCGTTACTTCACTCTCCCCTGCTTTTTTTGTGTAGTACTCGACTAATTGATCTGGGTGTGCTGTATTTGGCTTAGCGAGCATCCTTTCTAGATAAATTATCCTCCAATATGCTTCGAAGGCCGCCCATTTACCAAAATATGACCTTTCCTCAAAAAAATCTATTTCCTCACAATCTTCTACGCCATTCTCAAACAAAAGCTTAATAGCAAGAGAGTAATCATTGTGAATGCAAAGTTTCCTCTCTTGTATAGGGCTCCATTTGGCTATTCTCAGGGAAAGCCGCTTCTCTAATTCTTCAAAGCTGTCTTTGTTTATACCTTGCTCATTCATCAAGCGTATATAGCTGATTACTTTTAAGACATCCTTTAAATCATTGTTTTTCAGCTCGCTTGTTTCAGCATCACTCATTAACAATTGCTCCACTTGTCTTGAAAACCCAAGTCCAATTTCCCTCTTTTCCGCTTTGGTGCACTTTAACAACATTTCCCAGGCTTGCATAAACAACAACATTTCAGATGTTTGAGTAAAGGTACCCTCATCTATGCTTTTTACTGTACCTGTACCATCAGAACTCGTATTATCCTGAATATTAAAGATTTGCTCTTGATCAAAATTGAAGATTCTTTCTTTAAAATGAGGTAGCTTTACTCCGCAACAATATTTCAAGCAATATGTCTTTACTCGATCGTCATTAATCTCGAGCAACTCCACTTTTCTAGCCTTAGAATCGATCCTAAGGCATTCATAACCGGCCACGCTAAATTCTTTATCGACGCGCATAGCCTTTTTGCAAAGATCCTTAATCTCAAGAAAGGAACAAATATAAACCGTCACATCCTTTCCAAATACATCAAAAGTGCTTTTTGGCTTATTTGATAATTTACTAGAATTATCGCTATCTTTATTCTTTTTATTGATAAATTTATTTATATAAAACGGGAATCCCTTTAAGTTCATCCAGTGAATTATGCATAAATTATACTGATTTGCAATAGATTATTTTTAAAGCGGTATGTTAAACCTCTTTACTTTTCAACGCCAGGTACTCAGACTTTAATAAGCCGTTAACAACCATGTCTTCAAATAAACCGTTCTTGGAGAATGATTTGCGTAAACATCCCTCTTTCTGGAATCCTAATTTCTGAAGCACGCGTCCGGATTTGGGGTTACGGGCCAAGTGATAGCCTTCCATCCGGTTTAAGCCAAGTGTGAGAAAGCCAAATTCAATGATCGCTTCTGCCGCTTCTGTTGCATAGCCGTACCCCCAGTATTCGGTTCCTAGCCAATAGCCGAATTCAGCTTTTCTATTCTTTACGTCTATAAACAAACTGGTAGAGCCCATGGAGACTCGGTTTTCTTTGTTCGTAATCAGCAGAAACAGTTCCCCACGCTCTCGCCAACCATCTGGTTGTCCCATAATCCAGTCTTCCGCAACCCCTTCCTCATAAGGATGTGGCATTTCTAGGGTATCAGAAACAATGGGATCATTCGCCAGTCTGCGTATCGATTTTGCGTCATACAAACACATTGGGCGCAGTATCAACCGTTCAGTTTCGAGTCGTGGCATTGGGGGGAATACCGAAGGGCCATATTGTCTTTCTGAACGACTCATTGTTATTACTGTTGGTTAACGGGATTTATTAAATTAAAGA